>NZ_JADEWX010000127.1 GCF_015207395.1 Nodosilinea sp. LEGE 07088 | reverse complement strand
AGGCAGGTGGTGGCTGACATGGTAAAGACCCTGAGATGATGCAATTTCAGCGTCTCATGTCAGCTCACCCTTTCCCCCTCGCCTAACGAGGTTTCAAGCCTTTTGCCTACTTGTGTCAGGCAGTCAGCATCGCGGCTCAACGTTGCTCATCACAAGGTACTCTCGTCAAATCTCGGGCACCTGGAACCGTGCCAGGGTACCCGCGTAGTGCTTCATGATGATCTCTGGAGAGTTGCCGACCCATTTGGCGACCTGCGACACACTAATCCCTTCCTCCAGACAGTGGGTGATGAACGTATGTCTTGCCTGGTAAGGCTTACGGTAGCGAATACCGAGTTCCTCCAGGACGGCAGACCACCCACGATTGCGAAAATTATGAAAATTCATAAATTGCCCCTCAGATGACGGAAAGACTAAGTCGCTCAGCTTCGCTTGGGGCAGTCGATGATCGGTCAATAGCTGTCGGAGTTGCTTATTAATGGGAAACTTCCGCTTCAGTTGCGTTTTGAGCCCATCCTTTAGCACTCGCCCCCGCACAGAATCCACCACGGCCTGATCAAAAATAATGTCATCGGTGGTGATGTGCTTCCATTGCAGACCCGCTGCTTCTGAGGGACGGCACCCGGTGCAGAACAAGAACCGAACCACGGGCGAGTAGTAGGCGTAGTACCGATTGTTTTCAAAGCCACTGATAATGGCTTGACGTTCTTCACGGGTAAACGGATCGATATCCGTCCTGTCTTCCGAAGTCTTGGGAATCTTGATGTCTCCTGAAAGCCCTTCAAAGGGGTTTTGATCGATCAAGTCATTGCGCTTGGCCCAGCGACAGCAGGATGACAACGCCTGAATAAACCGTTTCGCGGGATCAGGATTGAGGTGGGTCATAGCCCAGTCAAAAATCTTCTGAGCATCCTTGAGCTGCTTGTAGGGACATCGCCTTAGGTGAGAGGTGTTGACGCAGTACCCATTTCGCCAAGTGCCAGGAGCAACCACGGGCTCCTTGACCTCACAGAATTTTTCCCAAAGCTCAGGAATAGGTGGGGCCGTCGGCTTAGCCTTCACTGGCTCGGCGGGCGCAGTCTTATATTTTGCCAGGGTAGTATCAAAGTTGCCAGAAAGGATGTCTAGCTGAATTTGGCTGGCCCTCTGCTGGGCCACCATTCGGCCTGTGGGAGTATCGGGGAGCCCCACTGAAATATAATGACGCTCACCGCCATAACGAAATCGCAGTTGCAAACGGTCATGGGAAGCAATGACCTTCACGGTTCCTTTAGAAGCCTTGCCAGAAGGCGTTTTCGGCGTTTCGGGCGAATGCATAACAGTACACCTGCTCTTAAACCCAATTTACACCCAAAGTTGCCTAAAAACGCCCAAGTGAAGGATATGCTTACACCCAAAACTCGAACAGATCAGGTCATCTTTAGGAGGCTAACTCACCCTGAAACCCTTATCAATCAAGCATTCTGGCGTTTAAGCCGATGGCGGGATTTGAACCCGCGACCGCTCGATTACGAATCGAGTGCTCTACCACTGAGCCACATCGGCAAGAGATATTTACTGATAGCACAGTATAACAGGGCAATACTCCCGACAAAAAATTGCCTTTCATATTGCCTGTAAGCTAGAGCCCTTAGTGGTGCAGAAAACTTTTTTGAGTCTCATGTTGGACGGCACAGACGGCCAAAATAGCGACTGAAACCCACTGCCTTGGTTCAATCCCCTGAGCAATCTCAAATCTACGGTCTCGGCAAGAATCTTTTATTCATAAGGGTTTCAGGAGTTTTCTGCACCACTAAGCTACGCTTCTCTAACTTCGATCTCAAATCATAAGCACTATTCAGATCACTCGTTGCTTGAATAATTGTCGCGACCCGACGTTGCTATTGACAGGAGATGCCCGCGTTGTTCACGAGCACGTCAAGACGGTCAAACTCGCTGCGGATACGCTCTGCTGCGGCAGCAATAGAGGACTGATCTGTGACGTCGAGCTGAAGGGCGTGGGCATTCGCGCCGATGCTCTCTGCGTCAGCATACCTTGCACGCGATCGCGATCGGCCTTCCTAATGCCGCTGCTAACCCCCATAGTTTTGCCCGGCACAAAACGCGATCGCAGTTCGACCCGGCCCAAACCCCTTGCCCATCAGCCAATATAAGATAAACAAGGATTTCCGAGCTCATCCTTTCGATAATGTGAAATTCATCAGGATGGATCTAAGGTAAAACAGTCCTGTCAGGAATCGTGCGCTATGACTTCCGCTACTGACAGACCTCAGCCCACCCCCCCGGCCTCAGGCGAAGAAAAAACGACCGGCCTAGGAACCTTTGGTGGTGTCTTTACCCCCTCAATGCCGAGAGCGTGGTCAGCGCCTTTGGCTTTCTCGACCAGCTCTACGTGGCCTTAGGCGTCACCGTGCTGGTGGCGGTGCTGGCGATCACCTCCGCCGAGATCGCGGTCAAGGCGCAGTACTTTATCATGGCGGCGATCGCCCTATCGCTAGTGTCTTTGGCCCTTGGTGCGCCCCTGTCAGACACCCAGGTCGAAATGTGGGGCGTCCCCCAGGGCGAGCCCTTCTGGCAGGTGTTTGCGGTCTTTTTCCCGGCGGTGACCGGCATTATGGCCGGGGTCAACATGTCGGGCGATCTAAAAAACCCCAGCCAGTCGATTCCCACCGGTACCCTGGCGGCGGTGGGCACCGGCTACGCGATCTATATGATCTTGCCAGTGTTTTTGGCCTCCCGAGCCGATGCCGCCACCCTGGTATCTGACCCGCTGGTGATGCAGCGGATCGCGGCGTGGGGCCCGGCAATTTTGCTGGGGGTGTGGGGCGCTACCCTCTCTAGCGCCATCGGCAGCATTTTGGGCGCACCTCGGGTGCTGCAAGCCCTGGCTCGCGACGGGGTGCTGCCCAGCTGGCTGAGCTTTTTGGGCAAGGGCAGCGGCGCCAACGACGAGCCCCGCATGGGTACTGCCGTCACCCTGGGCATTGTGATCGCGGCGGTGTGCGTGGGCGATCTCAACCTGATTGCCCCGGTGCTGACTATGTTCTTTCTCACCACTTACCTGGTGCTCAACGTGTCGGCAGGTCTGGAAGGGTTTTTGAACAGCCCCTCGTTTCGACCGCTGTTTAAGGTGCACTGGTCGCTGTCAGCCCTGGGGGCGCTAGGCTGCCTGGGGGTGATGTTTTTGATCAACCCCATCGCCACCCTGCTAGCTGGGGCGATCGTAGCCAGCATCTTTTTTTGGCTCCAGCGGCAAGAGCTGCAATCTGCCTGGGGAGACGTGCGACGGGGCATTTGGATGCTGCTGCTGCGCACCAGTCTGTTTCAGCTGGGCAATAGCCCCGACGCCAAAAACTGGCGGCCCAATTTTTTAGTGCTGTCGGGCTCCCCTATGCAGCGCTGGGGCCTGATTGAGTTTGCCAACGCCCTCAGCCACAACCGGGGTCTGTTTACGGTGACCAGCATTTTGCCGACCGGCTCTCGGGGGGTGGCCCAGCAAAAAGATATGGAAGCGACCATCAGCAACTACCTGCTCAAGCGGGGGGTGCAGGCGCTGGTGCGGGTGCTAACCGCCCCCGACCCCTACGAGGGAGCCGAGCGCCTGGTAGAGATCTACGGCCTGGGCCAGGTGATGCCCGATACGGTGCTGATGGGCAACAGCAAAGACCTCGAAAGCCGCGATCGCTACTGCAACCTGATCACTCGCCTGCACCAGGCCGAGCGCAACGTTGTGATCTTCCGCGAGGCCGAGGCTGAGTCGCCGCGACCGCGCCGCTCCTATCGTCAGATTGATGTGTGGTGGGGCGGCCTCAACCTGAACGGCAGCCTGATGTTGATTTTGGCCGATTTGCTGCGAGCAGATATTGACTGGCGCGAGGCCAAGCTCTACCTCAAGCTCGTCGTGCCCGATGAAACAGCGGCTGATCAGGCTCGCCATAACCTCGATCGCCTCACCGACGATCTGAGAATTCGGGCCGAACTCAGCGTGCTGGTAGCAAACGGGCGACCCTTTGAAGCGATTCTTCAGGAGGCGTCTAGCTCCGCCGATCGCGTCTTTATCGGCATGGCCCTGCCCGATGACGACTTCCCCGGCTATTATGAACGGCTACAGGCTCGGGTGGCCGGGTTGCCCTCCACGGTGTTTGTGTTAGCTGCCCCTGAGTTTAGATTTACCAACGTGCTGGCCGAAGACTGACGACTGACCAGCCACCAGGCCGTGCCTGGCAGAGGGAAATGGCTGTTTTGGCCTGCACTACCGGCGCGCGCTCGATACCTGTGGACGGTGAGCGATTGCTAGCCGTCCTACCCTGAGCAATTGCTAGAATGCAGGCGTAGTTCAAGCATCGCGAGGTCAATTTGATGATGCGCCTTATGATAGCCGCTGCATTGGTAACTGCATCGACATTGAGCCTAGCCGGGTTAGCCTGGGCCGATCGTCAGCAGGCTTTAGACGAGACCCATCCTGTGATTGCCCAGCTGGCGTTGCGCGATCGCATCGTTACTATTACCGCCGCCCCCCAAGGTCGTCTCTACGCGATCGCCGATGAGACCGGCGAGATTTTAAGCGCTGGACTGACCGAGGAGCAGCTTACCGAGCAATACCCAGAACTCGCTGACCTGCTACAGCCTGCGATTGCTGAGGATGGGACAGGCTTGTTCATGCTGGCCCCAGTCATAGATTAAGACGATCAGAAGTTTCCTCGCGCAGAGCCTACTCCGCTACTCTTGCAGCAGCTCCCCAACTTGCAACAGCATTGATTGTGCCAACCCCTAGCGGCAAAGCGAAGTAGGCCCATCTTTAAAGCGTGCTTGACCATTTTGCCGATGGCTGTAGCCACAAAAAAGCGGGAACCGGAGTTCCCGCTAGAGGCTGTGTTATTGAGGTTGAGGGAGAAACATTGGAAGAGACTTGAGGCTGACTAATCTTCGTAGATGCGGCACTCGGGGGCGTCGGGGTTGGCCAGGCAGTACTGGGCAAAGGCCGACTGTACGGTGCCTCGCTGTTGCTGATAGGCAAGCCGTAGCTCATCGACGACTTCCCAGGCGATCGCAACTTCGATGCTGCTGGGTTCGTACATGGCCGTTAACCGTCGGGCGTGCTCAAGGGAAGCGCGCATTTGAGTGTCGAGGGAAGGTCTGCGACTGGTAGAGACAGTGTCGGTGGTGAAAACAGCGGTGGTTGCACTCATCGGGTTGCTCTCGGTAGGTGGTCGTTTAACTTGAAATCACTATAGCCATAATCTACATGGATGGCTATAGCTAAAAGATATAAGTTTTTTCTATCTTTCATCAGGTTTTCTTACCTGTGCTTGCGTCAAGAATCACGCAGGCGCAGTGGATCAGAACTATGGCAGAGCCGCTGTCGGGTGGCATTGTCCACCCGACAGCGGCTACGATTGCTAGTTCAAAGCGGGCTCTTCTTTCTTGGCAGTTGTCTCAAGCTCACTCGGTGGCAAGCTCCGCCCCTCCAACGCGCCTGGGCTCGTAGCTTCCCCGCTCCCACGGCCTCAAAACTTGACTAACGTGATGAATCCACTGCCCGGCAGACCTCTGAGGAATACGGCTTGAGATTTGATATTGATGCCCCGGATTAGTTGTGTCAGGCAACCAGCCCTAATGGTCGCTGAGAAACATCGGCCAAATGGCCAAAGTTTTACGGTAAAATTGGCTTGCTTTAAAGTAATTCCAGCGAGAAACTACGGGCCACATAAGGTTTGCAGCTTCGAAGTTAGTTGATTGCAGTCATAGGATTTTGTCAGCCCCTAAGCATGAGAACCTATTTCTATTCACTTCTACAAAAATATCTTTCCCTTTTTATACTGCCGCAAAACTCTGTTGTCGAAGTCGATCCGACGACTGAGTTATTGGTCGGTGCCATGCCCCAGGGGAAAGTTGCCTTCCAAAGTAAACCCCAAGAAATAAAGTTAGCTATCAACTTCGCCAAGAATCAAGTTATTCCTGTAGAGGAAGTCTTTAATGCAAAACCAGACTATCTTGTCATTAGTGGAATCATTCACTATGAAAGAGACATTCAGCATCTGCTAGCCAACCTACACAAGATGTGTCATCACGACACGCGGCTCATAGTAACTTACTATAGTAGTCTATGGCGTCCACTTGCCAGCCTCGCCTCAAGAATTGGCCTCCGAAGTAAAACTCCAGAATTAAATTGGTTAGCCCATGAAGATATTGAAAACCTTCTAGAACTGGAAAGCTTTGAGCTAATCAGACTAGACAGCAAAGTATTGTGCCCTCTCTATATTCCACTTATAAGCCATTTTTTGAATCGCTATCTTGCGCCGTTGCCATTAGTTAGGCATCTTTGTCTTCTAAACATTGTAGTAGCCAGACCCCTAATAAAAAATGTAGTGGAGAAAATTCCTTCGGTTTCCATTGTTGTGCCAGCAAGAAACGAGGCAGGAAATATTGAAGAAATTATCAGGCGCATTCCAAAAATGGGCTCAAATGACGAGATAATTTTTGTGGAAGGCAATTCAACTGATGATACTTGGCAAGTAATCCAAGCCGTGAAAGAGCGTTGTGGAGATGAAAGACGTATCTCGATCGCTCAACAAGATGGCAAGGGTAAAGGAGATGCGGTACGCAAAGGATTTTCACTAGCACAGAATGAAATTTTGATGATTTTGGATGCGGATATGACCGTTCCGCCTGAGGATCTAGCTAAATTCTATCGTGCCATTAAGGATGGAAAAGGTGAATTCATTAATGGTACCCGACTGGTTTACCCAATGGAGAAGAAGGCTATGCGATTTTTCAACCTTATGGCCAATAAGTTTTTCGCACTATCCTTTTCATTTGTGCTTGGGCAAAGGTTTAAAGACACGTTGTGTGGCACCAAAGTAATTAGTCGATCCAATTACCTTAAATTAGCTGCTAATCGGTCATACTTTGGCGATTTTGACCCATTTGGCGACTTCGATTTAATATTTGGAGCAGCCCGGATGTGCTTAAAAATCATAGAGGTTCCTATTTGTTACAGGGAACGCGTCTATGGTGAAACAAATATTTCCAGATGGCGTCATGGAGTCGTTTTACTAACCATGCTGCTTTTTTCGGCCAGGAAAATAAAATTTCTATAAGGATTTAAAGTGAGAGCATTGAAAGTGAGACACACCATCTCTCGGTCTTGACTAGAACACCAAAATTCAAATAAAAATTAAGCTCAGCCGATGATATACCTTTATAATATAGATAGGCTAAGGTTTTTGAGTGATTTACTATGGCGTTGAAACGTCTACTTTCTAAGCTCAAGTTATCAGAAGCACTGCGTATTCAAGAAGATCTAGATAATCCAGAAAATATTCATATCTTGAGAGATATTATTCAAAAAAAGCCTTTCTTATATCAGACCTATCAAAGCTTTTATCAGGATTTATTAACTCGGGCTCAGGCGATCGCCCCCAATGGCGAGATCGTCGAATTGGGTAGCGGGGCGAGCTTTCTCAAGCAAATGGCTCCGCATATTGTGACGTCCGATATATTGCCCTACGCCGGGGTCGATCGCGTCTTTTCAGCGCTAGATATGCCGTTTGCGCCAGACAGCGTCAGCGCATTTGTAATGTTAGATGTGCTGCACCATCTGAAAGACTCGCGCCAATTTTTTAATCAGCTGCGCCACTGCCTCAAGCCAGGTGGCAAGGTCGTCATGATTGAGCCAGCGAATACGGCCTGGTCACGGCTGATCTATACTAACTTTCACCATGAGCCGTTTCTCACCGACGGTGGATGGGGCTTTGATCAGGGCGGGCCCCTGTCGGGGGCGAATATGGCGATTCCCTGGATTATCTTTTGTCGCGATCGGCAACGGTTTGAGCAGGAGTATCCAGAGTTGCTGATTTGCGATCTTCAGATGCACACGCCGTTTCGCTATTTACTCAGCGGTGGCCTATCGCTGCGGCAGCTTTTACCATCCTGGAGTTACGGCTTAATTTTAGGGCTAGAAAAGCTCTTGACCCCATTTAATCGTCAGCTAGGGTTGTTCATGACGATTGAGCTAGAAAAAATAGAGACTATACCCAATTCGAACCGCATCACTCCGACTCCATAGAGGCCAAGTCGTAGAGGCACATGGCACTCGCCCTGAGGAATTGGGGTTAACCAACGATGGCAATAATCTAGTGATTACGGCATTCTTCTTCAAACCAGGATACGTAACGCCTGAGTCCCTCTTGCCAGTCTATGTGAGGCTGCCATCCCCAGGCCAGGGCCTTGCTGATGTCGGCATGGTAATGCAGGGGATCCCCAGAGCGCACTTCTCCTGAAAACTGGGGAAGGTCGTTGCGGTGCATCAGCGCAAATAGCTTAGTCAAAATGTCGCGCACGGTGACCTGCTCACCGTAGGCACCATTGACGATGGGGCAGGCTGAGGATGCATAGTCGGCTGCCTGAACCAGGAGTTCGGCGGCGTCAGAACCGTGAATCCAGTCGCGGGTTTCGTCGCCAGTACCAAAGAAGACTGTCTCATTGGCGGCAATGCGATGGCAGGCATCCCACAGGAGCTGCTTGCGAAACCCTTCGCCGTAGACCGAAAACAGCCGCACGATAATGGTTTTAAGCTCAAAAAACCGAGAGTATTCGGCAATGATTTCTTCGGCAATTTTTTTGTGCACCCCGTAGGGCGAACTGGGGCAGAGGGGCGCATCTTCTGAAATGGGCAGCCGCTCAACGACGCCATAGGCGGCTGCGCTGGATGGATAAACCAGAGCTGCATCGGGGCAGTGCAGACGCATAAATTCTAAAATAGCCACGGTGGAGTTGACGGTGCGCTGAAAGTCGACGTAGGGCGCGTTTACCGATGCCCCCACCGACGAGCCGCCAGCACAGGCGACAATTAAGTGAGGGTTGGCCTTCAGCGCCATCAGATTTGCCAGGGAGACATCGCCTTCGACCCAGTGGGAAAGGCCGTAGCTGTGTGGGTCGTCAGGGTTCCAACTGCCGTGGCCCAGGCCGACTACCTGCCAGCCACGGGCGGCCAGGGCTGAGGTTACATATCGCCCTACGGCCCCCAAGCCCCCGGTTACCAGTGCCGTCTTTTGGTTCATGAACTCACGTTTTACTGTAGATATTGTCGTCTAAGGTGGCTACTCTCATCACCCTGCAAACCCTTATACCGCCGCCTGGTGGCTTAACGTCTCTGGAGCCTGTCGATCTAGGTGTAGCCGCGACCAACATTCGAGCAGGGTTAGTTTGTACATAAAAAAGAGATCAAACCTGCCTGGTTTTAGGGCCGATTGACTCTCTTCGATCAGGCCTTGGTGCACCAAAGAACCCCGATGAATGAGCGCGCTATAGCGATTGACAATGCTCTGCATCCACTCGTGGGTCGGGGGCGTAAAGCCCTGCTTTTTGCGAGCGAGCACCTCCGGCGGAATCACATTTTGCATCGCTTCGACCAGCAGGTGCTTGTGGGGTTGATGCCAGTCTTGCAGGCCAGCATTGCGCATCCCCGTCACCCGATCGACCAGCACAGGGTCGAGCAGGGGCAGCCGTACTTCAACGGAATGGTGCATGCTGAGCCGATCGACTAGGGCCAGACAGTTGGAGCGCAACCAGGTGCGGTTGAGCAGGCTGGGGACGGCAATGTGCAGCGGCTGGGTTAGGTCTAAGCTGTTTTTGTCGAGCCAAAAGGTGTCGGCAAGGCGATCGCACACAGAGCTAGGCATTAGCGCTCTGGCCCAGGTGTTGCCCTGGCACAGAGCGTCGTGAACGCCAAAAAAGTCGGGCTGATCGACCGGTTTTTTACCCCGCCAGCGGTGCCAAAACGGCACCGCCTGGGGCTGCCCAGCCAGAATCGCCTCGTTGCGAGTCATCGCCTCGCGCACCCATTCGTAGCCCCAAAAAAACTCATCTCCCCCCATGCCCGACAGTAAAACGGGGTAGCCCGCCTGCCGGGCCGCCTGGCTCACCGCGTAGTAGCCGTAGGCGGCGATGTCACCAATGGGGGTATCCATGGCGGCCACCAGGGTGGGGAAATCGTCGACCACGGCCCTGTGGCTGAGCTCTACTTCGGTAAAGCCAATGTTGAGCTGCTGGGCCAGGGCGGCGGCGACGCTGCGCTCGTCGGTGGCGGGGCGGCTGTCGTAGCCGATGGTAAAGGCGTGCAGCTGCTCGGGGTAGTGCCGGGCGGTGACGGCGGCCACCAAACTGGAGTCGATGCCCCCGGAGAGGGCCACGGCGACCGGCACGTCGGCGGTGCCCATCAGGCGGCAGGCCTCGTCGAGGCTGTGCTTGACCACGTCGATCGGGTGGGTGGGGTCGGCGGTGGCCTGGGCCATCTCCCAGTAGGGGAAGGGGGCGGCATTGCGGTTACCTGACTCGATCACCAGGGCATGCCCCGCCGGTAAAATTTGCACGCCCTCCAGGGGGGCCACGGGCTCGGGCACGTACTGAAAGGCCAAGAATAAATTAAATGCCTCAGGGGTCAACCGCTGCCGGGGCATGGCGACGGCCAGGCTCTGAAGCTCGCTAGAAAACCACAGATTTTGGTCGCTGTCTCGGTAGAGGTAAAAGGGTTTTTCGCCCATGCGATCGCGCGCCAATAGCAGCCGCTGCCGAGGACCATCCCACAGGGCAAAGGCAAACATACCCCGCAGCTGAGCCAGACAGTCTAGGCCGTATTCTTCGTAGGCATGGACGATGGTTTCGACATCGCTGCGAGAGGCAAACTGATGCCCCCGCCCTTGCAGATCGCGCCTCAGTTCAGCGTGGTTATAGATTTCGCCGTTACAGACAATGGCAATGTCTTTGGTTTCGTTAAAAATGGGCTGCTGCCCGCCCGCCAGGTCAATAATCGAGAGGCGACGCATGGCCAAAACCACCGGGTCAGCCACCACCATGCCGTCAGAATCAGGCCCTCGATGGATGAGGCGCTGGTTCATTTGGCCGACCACAGCAATGTCTTCTTCGCGCAGGGTCGATGCTGCGAGCAGCCCGCTAATACCACACATAACCGCAGCTCCAAGCTGTCACAATGGCCGACCAAGGGCAGAGCAAATCATAGCATCCTTCGCGATCGCCATGAACTGATGGGCCAGCTCCAACCGCCTAGTCTGATTGCGTTTAGCCGCCTCGGCCTCGCCCTCTGGGTCGGGCCCCTGGGCGAGTCTGACCCAGGCCTGGGTCAGACACTGCGCCAGGGCATCAGGTTCCCCGGTGGCATAGTGCCAGGCGGGAGCGTAGTTGTGAAGCTGCTCGCGGTGCACCGCAAAATCGGAGGCAATGATGGGTCGCCCCAGCGCCTTGGCATCTTCGATCACGGTACTCCAGCCCTCAAAGCGCGAGGGCTGCACCACCGCTGCCGCGGCCCTGAGCAGCTGAATTTGAGTCTGCCGAGGCACGACCCCCAACAGGTAAACCTGATCGCGCAGGCTGTGCTGGTCGAGGTTGTCTAACAGGGAGCGAATGTAGGCCGGGTCGCGCCGATCGTCTTGTTTGCCGGTACACACGAGGGGAATTGTGAGGCCCTGCTGTTTGAGAAGATTTAAGGCTGCAAATACGGTGATGTGGTCTTTGTGTCGCCAAAATTGGTTGGCCACGTAAAGAAATTTTGGCGGTAGATCAAAGGCCGCTAGCGCTGGTTGACAGTCTGCCTCAGGTCCGGGCCGGATAGTGCTGCAAAACGACCACACCCGAGGCTGAACAGTGGCCGCTGGGTAAAAGGTTTGAAAGTCGGTTAGGGCTGACTGGCTAGACAGCAGTAAAACCCCCGGGGAATTGGCGATCGCTGAGAAGTTGCGATCGCGCCAGGCTAGCTCTGTGGGCTCAAACAAATGGGGTAGATAGTGGTGCTGAAAATCTGGAATCCAGTAGAGGTTTTTGCGCCACCGCTGGCTGGTATCTAGGGCCGGGAAATACACCGTGTTGGGCTTGGCTCTCAAAAACCGATTGAGCCAGGGCTGTCGCCGTACCGCCGCCCGTAGCGATCGCCGTCTCAACACCCCAACCGCCTCCCAAAACGAGCTTTTGGGCTGATGCTCAACCACAGGATACTTGAGAATTTTCTGGGCCAAAGGCGTAGCGGGCGACGACAGAAAAACCAGCTCGATCAAAGGAAAATCTTGCGGGTTTAATTCAGATAGTATAGCCAGTAAATTGTCAATATAAATCGAGCCACCTAGCCAATTAGGATCTTCAAAATATTCAACTGCCAATGTTAAAGACGCTCGCCAACTATCTTCTTTCATGTATTTAAATCACCAATATCTTCCTCGAAAAAGATGTCTATTCGGCAGGAAAACATGCTTCAAGTTTCGGAGATATTATGGAATCTAAAACACGATAACCCGCAGCACTTAGATGAACACCATCCGTTGTGAATGAGTTTGATCCGCTTGTTGAGACTTTGAGAAAATGTGTATTTGAATCGACCAAATCAACTTTCTTATCTTGGGCTATAGTTCGAATTGAGTCATTTAGTTCCTCAATTAAAGCTGGGTCAAAGAAGCGATCGCCGAGGGGCATGTTTTCTGCTACCGGCAGAATGGTTGAAACTAAAACTTCACCTGAGCTTAGCTCGAGAGCTTTATTCAGCATTTTTTCATAATCTTTATTCCACACTTCTACATAGTTTGCAGTCAGGTTTTCGCGCTTCTTAGCATCGTTAACCCCAATCAAGATAACCATAGATCCTATATGCGATGGTTCTATGTCTCCCGATGCAATTCTTGCTTCCAAAACATCAAAAAAGGCTAATATGTCTGATACTGTTCCGCTGCCAAAGCCAGCATTTACAACTTTGCATTGGCCTATCTCTTCATTTAGCCATCCTTCAATAATGCTGTCACCTATGATCAAAACTCTGTCTTCATCTAGCTGAGCCAAGTGTGAATTGACCATAAATTGGCGAATCGAGATATGCTGCTGTGATGGGTTTATTTGTTGTTGCAGTAAGTCAGACTGACGCTGAAGTAACTCAGCTTGTCGTTGCGAAGAAGAGCCTTGCTGGTCTAATAAAGTACCTTGCTGGTCTAATAAAGCACCTTGTTGTTGTAGTAAATCTGCTTGTTGTTGTAAGAAGGAGGATGATTGATAGAGAACACTTCTAAGGCTGAACAAAAAGATGCTTAATACTATCAAAAAAAAGATGAGTAAAAATTGATTTACACGGTTTTTTGTATAAATCTTCTCCATGTAAAATCTTTTCAGGCGACCAAGCCTAATTCTACTCATATCTATTACTAATACGAATGAAATCACCAACCATTACAGTGTGAATCACATATGAGGTGGTTCAGGTCTTAAAAGAACATGTGAAGAAAATTTTACTCCGGCTTTGTGCATTTCGTGGATAAGAGATCTTCTGAAAAAATCTTTAAAGAGAAAGCAAGCCATCGAGCACATAGACAAAGCTATTTTGTTAATTCGACATAGGTGTTTAAACCAATCTGTCCTTCGCGGGTGTCTAGATTAGATAGCTCTAAATATTGAGAGACCCCGTAGTCAGAATACTCGACTTTAGAAAATCCCAAGTGTTTTGCTACCACCTCAAGCTCACCCCTAGCATAGAAATGGATATGATCCCAGAAAGCATAAGCCTCCAACTCCCCATGCCTAATTCTAGCCACGGTAGGAGGAGTATAGTGACGATTTAAAACACCTTCTAATCCTGGAAAGCTGAGACGCAAAACACCTCCCGATGCTAGGGTGCGATAGACTTCGCTTAAAAATAAAATCGAGTCTGCTTGGTTGAGATGCTCTAACAGATCTTCTGAAAATCCAAACCTTAAGGTGTCGTCGGCGAAGGGATGCTTGTCGAGTAGGTTGAGCGATCGATAGTTAGACGGAGTTGAGTTACTCATGTCGTAGAGGTCAACATTGAGCCAGCCATCAATGAAGTTGCCGCCGCAGCCATAGTTTACCTTCTGAATTTCATTGCCAAGCTGGCCGGTTTTCCTAAAGTCATCTACCGATTTATCATTGGGGTCTAAGGATATCTGAGGTTGCTTAGGATTGATCCAAATCCCTTCTTCTTCAGAATATTCAAACTTCTTATAATAATCAATCTTATCTTCCCAGTAGGGAATTTTCTCAAGTTTTTGCTTCATAACTGCTTGAGAAATCTCTCGCTCTTGCGCTAACGCTGGGGTCGTTATTTGTTGTTTAGTTCTTTTCAAAAACTTTTTTAGCATATTTGGCATGGCGCAGTCTCCCAAGGTGTATAGTTCAATGCGCTCTTACCAGAGTAATGGCATCTCGAGCGATATTACAGAATGAATGGGCCGAGTTCAATATGTAGCAGTCAACTTGTTGTTTAGCCTCCTGCTCAGCAGAGAAATTGGGGCCGGGCAGGAGTTGAGCCCACCGTTGTCGGAGGGTCTGGGCCAACGCAGTCGCATCCTCGGGCGGGAAGTAAACGCAGTGGGGCGGGGTTTGTTCGCGGTGGACGGACAGATCGGAGAGAAAAATCGGGCGACCTACGGCGCGCACGTCTTCGACGACGGTGCTCCACCCTTCAAAGCGCGAGGGCTGTACCACCGCCGCCGCACAGCGCAAGATACCCACCTGATCGCTGCGATCAATCAGCCCCAGAAACTGGATTTGGTCGGCTAGCCCCTGCTCCTCGACCAGCGCCATTAGGCTAGCGAAATGGGCTTCGTTGCGGCGATCGCGGGTGGCCCCAGTACACACCAGCGGAATCGTTAGGTCGTGCTCCTGGCGCAGTTGGGCCAGGGCCTTAAACACGGTGATGTGATTTTTGTGAACCCAAAACTGGTTGGGCAAGTAGAGGTACTTTTCTGACAGGTCATAGGTTTGCCGCAGGCTGTCTGCGTCCAGGTGGCCCACGGCTAGCAGCGAGTGAAAGTGCCAGACCCGTGGCGTAGCTCGATGGTCGGGGTAAAACCGCACAAAGTCGTCCTGGGCAGTTTGGCTACTCAACACCACGACTCCCGGCTGGGCGGCAATTTCCCCAATTGAGGCATCGCGGGCGGCGATCTCCGCCGCCGAAAATAGCTGGGGCAGGTAGCGGTGCTGAAAATCAGGAATCCAGCGGATCGTTTCGGCCCCGGGTACCTGGGCCCCAAACCCGGGATAGATCACATCGATGGCGGGCGGCGGCTTAGGCGAAAAACCCAGCCGCTGGGCCAGGCGTGCCGCTAAGCTCTTGGGCGATGAATTGACCCCAGGCAGCGACCCATTTTTTTCAGTAAAGCTGGCGATGATCTCGGGTGACCCCAGCAGCCGAATCTGGGGACGCTCCTGGGCGGGCAGCCGCGACAGACAGATAGCCAAATTTTGTAGATAGAGCGTGCCCCCCATCCAGTTGGGGTCGTTGATTAGCTCAATGCCGATGGTCAGTGGTAGCCCCATTATGATTGGCTCCCCTTACGCATCATGCTCTTCCAGGTTAGGGTATTGGCTATTTTTTTGACTGGGTTGAGGGTCATCCAGACCAGGGATTTGAGCTTTGGCGATCGCGGCTCAGGGGTGATTTTAAAGGTATTCAGGCAGTACCAATCGATCACGCTGGCCCGCCGCAAGATACCCTGCCCGACCAGGGTTTCGGCCGCTAGCCCGAGCCCCTGGCAGTCGCTATGGCGCACCGGGCCAGGGCACAGCAGCAGATACACCGGAATGCGAATTAACTTGGGGATGCGGTGGGGATAACACAGGACATCGACGCCGTTATCACGGATATCCTTGCCGAACAAAACGAAGATCTTGGCCTGTAGTTTGATCGTCATCACCAAGATTTGCACGGCCCGCCAGGCCCAGTAGAACGGCAAGCAAAAGGGCCTCAAGGGCGTTCTAAAGGCCAGATTACCGGCGACTCGTCGGCTTAGCCGGAGCAGATTGAGTAGCCGATAGGGCGCTGGTGCATGCCGCTGCACAAACCGCCAGTGATCGACCACATTGCTCATCGATCGCCGCGAAAACAGCTCTTGCCAGATCGCGCCGAAACCGACTACCCCCGCCCCAGGAATCAGGCCGGTTGCTTCGATGTGGGCCAAGAGGCGAGTGTCGTAGCACACCCCAAGCTGGTAGCCAGCTTGTTTCAGCCGATAGAAAAATTCGTAGTCGGCTAAATAGTGGGGCCAGTGGGCAGAATCTACATTGCCTGCGGTGCGAATCATCTCCAGGGGCACCAGGCTGCCGCGCCCTGGCAACACGTCTACGTCATCGCAGAAGGTCTCACCGGGGGCAAGGGTGGTTTTAACCGGAAACGTATAGGCGGGCCAGTCAACATACTCCCCGGCATCGAGAATGCGATCGGGGTCACGGCTATCGACGATCAGAGCCCCTACGGCGGCGTCATGGGTTTGGGCCGCATCCACCAGGGTGGCGACATAGTCGGCGGGGATGTCGGTGTCGTTGTTCATCATCAGCACATAGTCGTCGGGGTTTTGGCTTTGGCCTAGGGCATAGCTAATCCCCTGGGCCATTGACCCTGCCCACCACAGTTCTGTATCCGCCGTGAGGACGACTACCTCGGGATACTGGTCTCGTAGCGTTTCTACCGTACCGTCGGTCGAACCGCCATCGGCCACGATGATGGTTAGGGGCTGGTAGGTTTGCGATCGCAGCGCCTGGATGCAAGTCTCGGTAAAGTGCAGGCGATTAAAGACCGGTATGATGGCAAATACTTTGGGCTCAGCCAGGCTCCCATCGGCTCCGCCCGACTGGGCCGACCGGGGTGGACGCGCCGTGACAAACCTGCGGCGATAGACCTCAAAGTTACCCTCATCTAAGTCAGACACCTCATCTAATCGGCGGATTTCTAAGGCAAAGACGCTGTCGATAGGGATGGCCGCAATATCGACCGTTACCTTTTGGGTGACGCCATTGGCCAGTCGATAGGTGCCGACTCCGATGCCATCCAGCCGCACCTCAAGGTCACAGTCAGCCCCAGAATGCCCCGGCAGAGCAAGCTCGAACCTGAGCGTATCGGCCCCGGCAGGCCGCCGCAAAAACCAGCGCCCGCGCCGGTAGGCGGTGCGCCCCGACTGACCAGGCCCTCGCAAGCGCCAGCCGTTGAGGAGCTCAAACTTAGACCCCTTGGTACCGGGGAAGGGGAGATCGACATACTGATCTGGAATCAGGGGAGCCAGTTTTGCGATCGCAGACGTCGATGACAGCAGCCAATCCACATAGTCATCCGCCGACAGCAGCGGCTGCTCCTGGAGCCGCCCCGGTAGCGGCCAGACCGCTTGCAGGGTGACCCGCAGGGCGATCGAGCCGCTGCGGCTGGCCAGCATCTTCAAGTCCTGGGGAAACCGCCAGCGGGTCAGATCCGTCAGCGTTCCACCCGTAGGGGCGTTGTAGAGGGTGTGGGTGTAGAGGTCAACCGCCAGCACCGCCGCCTGCTGCTGCAAAAGCTCAGTGAACTCAGAAAACCGGGGAATGCCTTCATTGACCCCCAGCAGCACCGCCGGTTCGCGGTCAAAAATGCCCAGCTCAAACTGCTCGGAGGCCCCAGAGGGTCGAAACGAGTCACAGGTCGTCACCAACGCTCCCCCCGGGCGCAGCACCCGCAGGGCTTCAGACAGAGCCGCCGGAATATCGCGCATGTGGTGCAGGGCGGCATTGCAGAAAACAGCGTCAAAACTGCCCGTCTGAAAGGGGAGGAAGTGAGAAAATCCACCGATCCAGCGAATATGGGGGAAGTTGATGTGGCCAGCCTCAGCCAGCAGAGGAGAAAACTCCAGCGCCGTCACCGCAGCGCCCCGCATAGCCAGGCGATGACTATCGAAGCCCAAACCGGCCCCAATGTCTAAGACCTTTGCCCCGTGGAGATCGACATTTTCGAGCAGACGGGTCACCTCTAGCCATTCGCCATAGCGATTGAGAAAGTAGGGGGAAGCGACGTCTGGGTTGCTGGCGGCAAAGGCCTGACGATCCGCCGCCCGATGGTAGGCGGCTAGGGTCTGCTCCCAATGCTCGACCACAGCGGGGGTGATGCCAAACTTACCCCGATTGTCGATATTGGCAGCAATTTCGATCAGCCCCAGAACATCTTCCTGCTCAAAGTGACCTAGAAAAGGAACCCCTAAGACCGTGGTGAAGGTGCGATCGCACTGGGCACATCGCAGGGTCTCAGCCACATCCTCAGATTCGACAATCGGCCCACCGCCACAACAGATACAGCGCAAATCGGCTAGGTGCATCGCGTTACCCACAGGCAGGCTCCTCCGTTGATGCGTCAATGACTTGGCCCTGCTGATCGATGATGAGAAAATTGATCAACCCCGACCAGGGGTAAGAGACAAAAAACAAGTCGCGATTGCGCTCAAAGAAATCTTGAAAAGCATTGAGATAATCGCTGTGTAGTGCATTAAAGAATTCATTGCCCAGATCGCGCCGTTCCCTAGGGTTCCACTCGACCAGCACCAGGGTATCGCCCTGCACCAGGCCATGCCAGCGGTGGTGATTGGGCAAGCGGGTGAAGTTAAACATCACGTCCGACAGCCGGGTGGGTACCTCAATGTCTGTCTCTTATACACCTCTTACGCTGCCGACGATAAGGCATATGTTACTGTTCGTTGTTGGTGTGTCGTTAC
>NZ_JADEWX010000126.1 GCF_015207395.1 Nodosilinea sp. LEGE 07088 | reverse complement strand
CCCATAACCCGCCCAGTGAATATAGTGAAACAGCTGGTCGTAAAAACCCGAGCCCCCCTTGCGGCGGTAGCGGCGATCGCCAATGAGTTGCAGCCAATAGATGATGAAAGGCTTGATTTCATCGGCCGTCGTCAGGCCCGACTCAATCATGATCTCAAAATATTCCAGCCCGCCCAAAAACGAGTCAAACCAGTCACGCAGCGCCACTTCAATCACAAATTCTTGATTGTCGTACTGCCGCACCAGCGCTAGGGTTTTGGGCGCGATCGCGCTACCTTGATTGGCCAAGCGCTCAATCTCATCTAGCCCAGCGCGCATTTTGACCATTTGATCGTGCGATCGCAGCGCCCGCCGCAGCCGATAGTCGTTAGCCTCAAAGCCAATCAGCCGACCATCCTCGGGATGGTTGATATAAAACGTGCGGTATTCCTCATAGTCGAGGATATCGAGCACATACCTAACCGCCGGTCGCTCTCGAAAGGCCTTCACCTCCTGACGCACCAGCGCTAGCCGCTGCCACCGCTGCTGGCGCTGATAGGCTCCTAACCAAGTCGCCGCCAACAATAGCCCCCCCACCAAGCCCAGACCCATCATCCATAAGGCCGGTGAAACGTCTCCCCCCCCTGGCTGAGAAATCGGTCGATACGGCTGCCCAGCGAGCCCAACCCCATCACCCACAACTTGATTACCAAAATTGTCATGGCTCAGCCCACCCAATCCCGCTTGGAGAGGAACCTGAGCCATTGCCCCTGTCGCCAACCCGAGAGACACCCCAAAAACCAGGCAAAACCGACGAATGGCCATAGGTTATACCGACAAATTCCTGTGCTTTGCCTGAATGCTACCGGAAAAACTGCCCGCAAGCTTAAGCGCAGAACCGTCAGAGTCGAGACAACTGCTCTACCACAGACTATCGAGCGGCGGCGACCAATCACCCCAGCAGTGCAGGCTCCACGAGATAGACAGCCGCCAGTCCCAGTAACCCCAACAACACCAGCCCTAGTAGCCACAGCGGCCACAGCGGCCAACACGGTTCAGTCTGAGGCGATCGACGCATATGCTTTTCTTGACACCTACGAATAACCATCTATGTCAGCCAGCTCAGTTGCCGACATGCGCTCCACAGACTGCCCAGACAAACCTACTCTGAGCCCAACCCATAACCAAGGCGAGATACTGACCCCAGATAATTGGGTCGAGACCCAATTATCTGCCAAAGGCAGCGACAGAGGTTGTTACAATTTTTGAGGGCATTTTCTCAAGCACTGCGCTCAGAGCCCTGTGCCCAAACGCTGAACTATGGGGGTTAGACACAACCTATGGCGGTTAACTGCGCGGTAGATTGCAAAGACGGCTGTGTACTGGGCGACGATTGTCCCAACCTCAAGTACACCGAAGCAGCCACTAAATTTATTACCGACACCTCCCTCGACCAAATGCTCGCCATGGCTGACGAGGCCGTGCGACGCAAGATGATCGAGCGGGCTTCACAGCCCCCCAAATGGGTGCTGCCAGAAGGCTAAACCAGCAGCCGCAAATTATGTACTCTACCCAGGGCTGCAATGGCCCTGTGCTATTGTGTTACAAGCAAGTTGTTAGTTGCATTGCCGGCTTGGCTTTCGTCTGAGTTTGTGTACATCTCTTATAACTTCCTGCCTCTTCTCTTTTTATCTGTCTTAGTTGGAGATGTGACCATGTCAATTTACGTCGGCAACCTTGCCTTCAGTGCAACCCAAGACCAAATTACTGAGGTCTTTGCCGAATATGGTTCTGTCAGCCGCGTCAGCCTACCTACCGATCGCGAAACTGGCCGTCCTCGGGGGTTTGCCTTTGTAGAAATGGAAAACGAAGCCGAGGAAGACGCCGCTATCGAAGCCCTAGATGGAGCTGAGTGGATGGGGCGCGACCTTAAGGTTAACAAAGCTCGTCCCCGTGAGTCTCGCGGCGGTGGCGGTGGTGGCGGCGGCGGTTGGAACAACCGTCGCTAAGATAAATCGCAGACAGACCGAGTTTCTGAAAATCTGTTTCTAGAAATTCGGTCTGTCTCGGTAACGGATACTCAATATCCGGCTTAACTAACGTCGAAAGCGACATTAGTTACAGGGACAGCACCTACAGCTGTCTCGTTTTGTCACTCATAGTCGGCATCGTTCGGCAGTGGCTCTAGAAGGGATTCTATTTTCCTTGCGTTGTTAGGTTGACTCGAGTGCGCTTACGGGGCCAGGGTCAACGAAAATTTTCAGGAGTACCAATGGCCCAAGTTGTTTTGGGAGAAGACGAGAATATTGAATCAGCCCTCCGACGCTTCAAGCGGAAAGTTTCTCGGGCCGGAATATTTTCAGACATGCGTAAAAACCGCCACTTTGAAACCCCCATTGAAAAGCGTAAGCGTAAGACTTTGGCAAGGCATAAGCAGCGTCGTTGGAGTTCAAAGCGTTAGCCACCAAGGTGCTGATCGATTAGGCGTTTACATTGGAGGCCAGCTATGACCCCAGAGGTAACTCAGCAAGTTTCCAAATTGCGCAGCGAGTTTTATACTCAGTTCGCTAAAACTCAAGCTACCACGGTCACTATCAACAAAGAGAAGTCCTACGCCAGTACACCACCCAAGGTGTCGTGGGCTGATTCTCAACAGCGATTGAATTACCTTTGCATTTATGCCTACTCTGCACCAGATGCTCTCGTGCCCGATCGCCCCTTAGTGCTGCGCATCGGGATTAATCTTGGTGCCGAGGTGATGGCAGGCGCTAGCCGAGGTAAAGGCATCCGTCGCTACAACCAGACCTGTCAGTTTTACCTAACCCTACTCCCTGACGAGGCGTTGGCACTCATGCCATGGATTTTGGACGCTCTTAATCGAGATACTAAGCCACAGCTAACGACCCTGCCTCAGCCAGCTCACCTTCTGGTTCCTGAACCGGGCGGCAGCGTTGCTCCCTCTTTTTGGACCCATGCGGCCCAGAAGGCGGTCAGGTCACCGCTATCAACAGCCCTGAGCACCTATTGATGCACCTAGTGATCTAAGTGCATCAGCACCGATATCGCTTCGAGCAGTTGATCAATGTGATCTGGCTGGTGAGTAGCCATTAAGGTAAAACGCAATCGACTAGTTGGTACGGTAGGCGGGCGCACTGCGGCCACCCAGAGACCCATCTGCTGCAGTCGATCGCTAGCCTTTAGGGTGGCGGCGGCGGAGTTAGGCTGTAGACAAATAATTGGCGACGCCGAGGGCAAACGACGCAGGGGTATAGCCGTCGTTGAGGCCTGGGCAAAGTGCCGATCGAGGCGTTGAATCACAGCGTTTACATGGTGCCAGAGCCGTTGGCGACGCTGGGGCTCCTGCTGAATAATTTGGGTGGCTGCTAACGCAGCCGCCGTATCTGCCGGGGAAAGACCCGTGGTGTAAATCCACCCTGGGGCCCGATTGCGCAAAAAATCGATCAGCGTCCTGGAGCCTGCGACGTAGCCTCCCAAGCTGCCTAGAGCTTTGCTTAGGGTGCCTACGGTGACGACAGGCCGCCCACCACAGCCTAGGTGTTCCACCAAGCCCGAGCCTCGTTGCCCAAAGACACCGGTGGCATGGGCCTCATCGACTAGCACCATGGCATCGTAGGTCTGAGCCAGGTCAAGGAGCTCCGACAGCGGGCACAGGTCGCCATCCATACTGAACACACTGTCGGTGGTAATCAGACAACGGCGGTGCTGATGCCGGTGGCTACCCAGGAGAGATTGCAGATGGGTCATGTCGCCATGGCGATAGTTTAGGACAGTTGCGCCACTCACCCGACCACCCGCTCTGAGGCTGGAGTGGTTATAGTCATCACCCAGCACCAGGTCAGGGCTACCCACTAGCGCCGCGATCGCCCCCAGATTGGCCAAATACCCCGAGCTAAACACCATGGCATCGTCAGTGCCTTTGAGGGCTGCGATCGCACATTCCAATTGCCGGTGTAGGTCGCGATGCCCACTCAGCAGCCGAGACCCCGTGCTGCCGGTGCCGTAGGTGCGAATCGCTGCGATCGCGGCCGCCGCTAGCCTGGGGTCACTGGCCAGACCCAAATAGTCATTGCTGGCAAAGTTAACCAGGGTCTGCCCCTGCCGCTGAATCGTGGCCCCCGCCATGCCGTCAATCGCCTGTACCGAGCGATAGCGATGGGCCCGATGCAGCGCCGCCAGAGATTTATCGAGCCAGGCATAGGAGTCACCCATGGTCTAACACGCGCATATTGATTGGGCCATAGTATCGCGATCCAAGGACAGGTCTCATAAGACAATCAAAGCGAGCCACTGAACTGCTGAGCTAGCGCTTTCATCCGCTGACGACGACGACGTTGCCAGACCTTAGGCATCACCCGCATCCGACGCTTAAAGGTCAGCCACTCGGCGGGGCTCAGCTCAATCTGTTGCCAGGCCGGGCGGGCCAATAACCGCTCAGACCAGTTCATCAACCGTGGACAGCTGGTCAACGGCACCCCCAGATCCGGCAGCTTATCCACAAGCGTGCCAGCCACAATTTCTGCCAAGGTTAGTTGCTCTCCCGCAAAAAACGGCGCCTCTCCCAGCCGACTTTCCAAGAAAGTTAGCGTGTGGGTGGCCCGCAGCTGAGCATACTCGGTCTCAGCAGATAGCTGATCGGAGCGTTGATCCTGCATCAATAGTTTGACCACGGCAGGCAACAGCTCATTCAACGCCACCAACTGCACCATGCGTACGGTTGCCAGGGCGGTTGCATCGGTTGGCAACAGCGAGATCGTCGGATATTTAGCCTCCAGATAGTCCAAAATCGCCAGCGACTCAATCACCCGAAAATCACCATCTTCCAATATCGGCACATGGCCAAAGGGGTTAAGCGCTAAAAAAGCGGGCTCAAACTGCTGACCCCCCAGATCCACTGGCACGAGCTCAAAGGGGAGCTGCTTTTCGAGCAGGGCCAGCCACACCGGACGAGCGTAGATCGAGGGGCGGGCATAGTAGAGCTTCAACATAGCGCACCATTCCATTCTTGAGATTTCAGCGACCGATCGGTCTTTTTTGAGCAAAAAAAATTATCTGGGTAAAGCTAGCTGTTGCTGCACGTAGGCTTTGGTATGGTCTAAAGCTCGCTTTAAATGGGCCGTATCGTCGTAAAGCTTGCTCAGCATGATGCCACCCTCCAGGGTCGCAATCAAAACCGTGGCTACGACATCTCCATCCACATTGGCCCGTAGCTCGCCGCGCATCACTCCTTTCTCAACAATGCGGATAATCAAAGTCCGCCAGGCATCCATGGCTTTCTGGGCCCGTTCACGCAGGGCTGGATGGGTGTCATCGCTATCTACCGCCGTATTGAGAATGGGGCAACCTCCCGCCACCGGAGGGTCGTCCAGCAGAACCTCGTACACCCCAAGGATGGCGATCAGTCGATCTACGGCATGGCGTTTTCCCCGCAGCGCTCCCATAAATCGCTGCTGTATGAGTTGGGTCGCGAAGTCGAAGGCGGCCAAGGCCAGTTCATCTTTATTGCGAAAGTGGTTGTATATGCCTCCCTTTTGTAGCCCTGTCGCCCGCATTAAGTCAGCCATTGAGGCTCCGGCGAACCCCTGCTGGTTAAACAGGGCGGCAGCCTGCTCCACAATTCGGGCTTTGGTAACTTGGGCCTTGGACATCTAAACAGACTGATCGGTCTTTTTAAGTCTACCAGTAGCGGCAAGGTTGAGGCGACGGGTTAGATCTGCGGCCTCTCCCATTGCCAATGCTAGCAGCAGCCCATGCCCCCCACATCTAAGCAAGGGGGGCTAGCCGATGGGGATCTGTTTCCGTTACTGCGCGGCTAAGGCTCGCTGGGTTTCTTCGCGATCGCACTTCAGCACAATCACCCCGAGCGGCGGCAAGGTCAGATCTAGCGAGAAAGGCCGATTGTGAAAAGCCCAGTCATCGGACCATTTGCCCCCCAGGTTGCCCATGTTGCTACCGCCAAAATCGCGGGCATCGCTGTTAAATAGCTCTTTGTAGTAGCCCTTCTCCGGCACGCCAACGCGATAGTGGCTGTGGGGCTGGGGCGTGAAGTTGCACACCACCACCACAAAGTCGTCGCTGTCTCGATCACGACGAATAAACGACACCACACTGTGGCGGTTGTCGCTGCAATCGATCCACTCAAAGCCCGCCTGGTCAAAGTCTTGAGTAAACAGCGCCGGTTCGCTGCGGTAAAACTGGTTGAGCTTGCCCATAAAATGCTTCAGGCTGGCGTGGGCCGGATACTGGAGCAGGTGCCACTCTAGATCACCCCACACGTTCCATTCGCTCCACTGGCCAAACTCCATACTCATGAACAGGGTTTTCTTGCCTGGGTGCATGAACATATAGGTGTAGAGGCAGCGCAGGTTGGCAAACTTTTGCCACTCATCACCGGGCATTTTGCCCAGCATGTTGCTCTTGCCGTGCACCACCTCATCGTGGGAGAGAGCCAGCATAAAGTTTTCGGTAAAGGCGTACCAGATGCTAAACGTGACGTTGTTTTGATGGAACTGCCGGAACCACGGATCCATGTTGAAGTAGTCCAACATGTCGTGCATCCAGCCCATATTCCACTTCAGGTTGAAGCCTAGGCCACCCACGTAGGTCGGCCACGAAACCATCGGCCAGGCGGTGGATTCTTCGGCGATCGACAGCACCCCAGGGAAATAGGTAAACAGCACATGGTTCACCTGGCGGAGAAAGTCTGCCGCTTCTATGTGCTCAGAACCGCCGTATTCATTCGCCACCCACTCGCCATCCTGACGCAGATAGTTGAGGTAGAGCATGGAGGCCACGGCATCGACGCGAATGCCGTCGATGTGATATTTCTCAAACCAGAAGACGGCGTTGGCCACCAAGAAATTGCGCACCTCGTTGCGGCCATAGTTGAACACCAGGGTGCCCCACTCTTTGTGCTCCCCCTTGCGCGGGTCGGCGTGCTCATAGAGGTGGGTGCCGTCGAAGAAGGCCAGCCCATGACCATCCTTGGGAAAGTGGCCCGGCACCCAGTCGACGATTACCCCAATGCCATTTTGGTGGCACTGATCGACGAAGTACATGAAATCTTCTGGAGTACCGTAGCGAGAGGTAACCGCGTAGTAGCCGGTCACTTGATAGCCCCAAGAGCCATCAAAGGGATGCTCAGCCACCGGTAGCAGCTCAACATGGGTAAAGCCCAATTCCTTGATGTAGGGAATCAGGCGATCGGCAAGTTCACGATAGGTGAGAAAGCGCGCCCCGGGTTTGAGCTCAGCCACTGTCACCACCGGTTCTGGGGTACCGTCGGGGCGCAGAGCCGGGCTCGACGACGACTCATGTAGCCAAGACCCTAAATGCAGTTCGTAGATAGACACAGGCTCGGTGAGTGGCTCAGTCTGGCGACGCTTCTCCATCCAGGCGTCGTCTTGCCAGGCATAGGACTCTAAATCGGTGACAATAGAAGCCGTTTTAGGCCGGGTTTCTTGCTGAAACCCGTAGGGATCGGATTTCTCGTAAATATGACCGTCGTAATTTTTAATTTCGTATTTGTAATGAACCCCAACATCTAGGCCAGGAATAAATAAATCCCAAATGCCATTGGCAAGACGGCGCATCTGGTGTTTACGCCCATCCCAGTAGTTAAAATCTCCTAAAACCGAGACATTGCGAGCATTGGGAGCCCAGACGGCAAAATAAACCCCGACCACCCCTTCCACCGAGGTATGGTGCGCGCCCAACTTTTCGTAGATGCGGTGATGATTACCTTCACTAAACAGGTGAATGTCAAAATCGGTAATCGCCCGAGTCTTAAACGCGTAGGGATCGTAGATGACGTGGACGTGATCACCAATGGTGTACTTGAGCTGATAGTTGGCCAGGTCTTGCACTTCAAGCACACACTCAAAGAAGTGTGGATTGTGGTTGGGCTCCATGGCCACTTCTTTGTGTTCCTCTGGCAGCACCACCCAGGCCTTGTCAGCCTGGGGTAAGTAGGCGCGCACAGCCCACAAGGTTTGGCCATCCTGCTGTACCATGTGCGGCCCCAAAATTTCAAAGGGGTCGTGATGCTGGTTCCATACAATTCGGTCAATCTGCTCAGAGTCAACGGTTGCAGGCATATTATTAAGGATCCAAGGGAGATTTAAATGCTTATTTTGAATTTGATCGCCTGCGGAATAGAGTAACAAAACTTAGCGATTTCCACAGGAAAGTTTTTGGAGTCGTAGTCGGCCTACTCCCTTAGGGCAAGAAGGGGAGAATGGGCTTGAGCACCCGCCTGAACTCCAGCAGCTGAATCAGTTGGGCAATTTCAGTGTTAACTACTGTCTCAATGTTGGGATCGCGCAATTGATCCTGCAAGGTAGCGTAGTTAACCGGATCGATGGGTTCACCGTCGAGGGGCGATCGCGCCTCAGTAATCAGCTCAGTGCGCAAGACTTCTTCAGGCACGTCATCGGGGGGTGGCAAAGCCTGGGCAACATTGCCCAGCATGGCGACACACCCTAACCCAATCAGTAGCGAATGTAGATGTGCCATAGAGCAGGATTAATCATGTGGCTTCAGTATTACCATATCCTGCGGTGTGCATTATCCGGCGTTATCCTAGCCTGTGCTAGGCTGCTTGGCATGTTTGACGTTTAGTGATTTGCCTCGGGGAGGTTACATGGGTTTTTTACGGCTGTTTTCTATAGAGCGGCTGTTTTATGTGGGGATGACGGTGATACCCGTTGCCCTAGCAGGCCTATCAACCGGCCTGCCAGCTCGGGCTGATACAGTGCTGCAAGAGGCTGGCACGATTTACCCGGCAGAGTCTACCTATTCCTTTGAGGGCAGTAGTGGGCAAATCATCACCATTACCTTAGACAGCACAGAATTTGACCCAGTGTTGGCACTATTAGCCCCTGACGAGACTGAAATAGCCGCTAACGACGATTTTGGCGGCACCCTCAACGCCCAAATCACCCTCACCCTGCCCGAGGATGGCACCTATACGGTGGTGGCTCGCTCATATTCGGGGCAAGGGGGCGATTATGATTTGGTCGTGCGCACGGCCACGGAGTTTGAAATCACCTATGCCGAGGCCGAAGCGTTAGTGCTGGCTGAAGACTATACCCAGGCCATTGCTACGTACACTAAGGCCATTGAAATCGACGCCGAGCAGTCAGCAGCTTATATCGGTCGGGCTCAGGCCATTCTTGCCCAGGTGTATGTGGAGCAGGGAGATGCCCTCAGCGGGCCAGAAGACATTCCTCTGGAAGCCCGGGAGTTAGTGATCGCCGACTTTGAACGGGCAGCCGATCTCTTCGAAACCAACGGTTTAGAAGACTGGGCCACGTCTTTGCGTGAGCAGGCAGAGTTGCTGCGCAACCTAGAAACCCCTAACTAAGAATTCTCAAAATGCCCCCGCAACTTTTCCGGATAGGGGGGCGTCTGGATGTAAAGGTGAATGGTAGATGCACCCTGATAAGTCCCACTGGCGAGAGCCAGGGGATTTTTTTTGCCCTCAGCCCCTGCCCATAAACTATCGCTCTGGGCAAGTGATTGCACGACCAGCTAGTGATGCCGGGCAGTAAATGCCACCACTGGTGCGGCGAACTGGCCCGCGATCGCCCTGGGCTAAACCGCAGCCAAAAAAACGAGGATGTAGGCTATGGCCTGCATCCTCAAAGGTGTAATGTAAATCTGCACCGAATGGTACCGAGGTCTTAGTTAGACCGCTACTTTGCGGTAGGGCACAGCCGTGGAGATATTGATATCGCCGGTAGATACCCGAGCCGGAGCAGCACTGGAAGGGCCAATACTGCGGGCCATGTTTAAGAACATTTGAGGGTTGCCAGCGGTAACCTTTTTCTCTTGGGGCACAAACCGCTTGACTTGAGACTGCCACACAATTTGGGGGAAGCCCAGAAGGTTGCGGTGGTAGGTGTCGTAGCGGGGGTTCTTGATATGAATCGGGCGTTCGCCTGCTTCCCGACCCGGTAGAACCCGTCGTTTTTGGTAAGGAACGGTGTTATAGCCAAAGCTCGTGAGATACTCTTCGCTGTCGAGGAGTTCATCGACCAGACCCTGAATGCCCTTGTTGGCCACTACGATAGACCAGGCAATTTTTTCGCGATCGCTGTATACGTCGCGGCCCAGGATTTTTTGAACACAGTGCTCTACAAATTTGTAGTTGCTGTTTTTTTCGTAGAAGCTGCTGTAGAAGGTAGGCGACAGTGCTAGGCCACGAATAAAGTCACGTACAGTAATTTGACCGTTGCGCAACTGCGACTCCAGGAAGATCTGGCGATCGCACTTAAAGGCATGGAAGAAGATCTGTCGATAGGCGGCCTCAATCAGCGCATCCATATCGCTGGAGGTATACAGGTCATCGGTCGAGAAATATCTGGGCTGCTCGTCACCACCCACTTCGTAGGCGGCAACGCGCTGATTTTGGCTGGACGGGGAGTAGCTTAGTAACGGAAGAGACACGTTTGAATCTCCAGAATCTTAGGAAAGTTTACAAACTTTAAGGATGATCATACGGGACGGGATGCCGCGAACCTGAGCAATCTGAGTAAATCAACATAGTCCTTAACATTCCATCGGAGTGGCCACTGCAATGGCCCACCGGCCTAGGGATAGGTCATGCGATGAGGGTTAATCAGCTGGTCAAACTCGACCTCGGAGACGTAGCCTAAGGCCAAGGCTGCCGCCCTCAAAGTGAGGTCATGCTCGAAGGCATAGTGGGCAATCTGAGAGGCTTTGTCGTAGCCAATGGCTGGACTTAGAGCCGTCACCAGCATCAGCGACTGCTGCACATACTGATCAATTTTTTTGCGGTTGGGGGTCATGCCCACTACCAAAAACTCAGTGAAGTTGTGGCAGCTATCGGCCATCAATCGCGCCGACTGCAACAGGTTAAAGATCATCATCGGCTTGTAGACATTCATCTCCAGGTAGCCGCTGGCACCGGCAAAGGCTACCGCTGTGTCATAGCCCATGACCTGTACCGCCACCATGGCCATGGCTTCGCACTGGGTCGGGTTGACCTTACCCGGCATAATTGAAGACCCCGGCTCATTCTCAGGCAGGTGCAGTTCCGCCAAACCGGCTCTCGGCCCGCAGCTCAACAGACGAATATCGTTGGCAATTTTGTATAGCGACACCGCCAGGGTCTTGAGCACACCGCTGGCCATGACTAGGGCATCGTGGGCACCCATAACGGTGAACTTGTTGGCAGCACTGACAAAGGGTAGCCCTGTAATCGTGGCAATGTGCGCCGCTGCAACCTCAGCAAAACCTGACCCAGCATTAATTCCTGTGCCTAGGGCGGTGCCCCCTAGGGCGAGTTCGTATAGCCCCGGCAAGGCCCCCTCTAGGCGAGTCAGGTTATCGTCGAGCATGCCCACATAGCCCGAAAACTCCTGGCCTAGGGTCAGGGGTACGGCATCTTGCAGGTGGGTGCGGCCAATTTTGACAATGTCAGCCCAGGCCTGAGATTTTTCATCAAGGGCGTCGCGCAGGCTAGTGACAGCAGGCCGTAAACTCTGGATCAAGCTCTGGGCCGCAGCAATATGCATCGCCGTGGGGAAAACATCGTTAGAAGACTGCGACATGTTGACATGGTCGTTGGGGTGAACCGGAGTTTTACTGCCCATGACCCCGCCCGCGATCTCGATGGCGCGGTTGGCAATCACCTCGTTGACGTTCATGTTGCACTGGGTACCACTCCCCGTCATCCATACGTGCAGGGGAAAGTGATCGTCGAGCTGACCCGCGATAATTTCATCTGCCGCCTGCACAATGAGAGCGGCCTGGGCCCGGGGCAGCTTGCCCAGATCGGCGTTGGCCAGGGCCGAGGCCTTTTTGGTGAGGGCAATCGCATGCACCACTTCAATCGGCATTTTGTCTTGGCCAATGGAAAAATAGCGAATGGATCGCTGGGTTTGCGCTCCCCAGTAGCGATCGCTGGGTACCGCGATCGCCCCCATGCTGTCGGTTTCCTGACGGGTGGAGAGGGGGGAGTCGGCCATGGTCGATGTTTTTCAGCGCTGCTTTCTCCGATTCAACCACAAGCTAACGGTTCGATCGCCAAACAACCCAAAGAAATCCCAGAGCAATTTCAGAAAAAAACCCTAGCGACCAAAGGCGATCGCTAGGGGCATGACATGATTTGACTTGAGCAAATGGATTGGGGCGAGTTACGCCTGCTTTTTGCGGCGCAGACCAGCGGCGCTGAGGCCGACTAAAACCAGCGCAGCGGCAGACGCTGGCTCTGGCACGGTGGTATTGGGCTCCTCGGGGAGGATAGCGCCCCGGGCCACAAAAATAGACGCATGGGACAGATCCTTTTGGTCGAAGGTGGCCCAGGTACCGCTGCTCGTGCTGGTGTTGCCATCCACATAGTAGGCTGCGTAACCGTTGCCAGCCTTGAGACTAATGACAAATGGAGTGGTCACCGCCTGAGCTAAACTCCAGGTGCCGCTCCCTTTGCCCGTTTGCACCCAGCTAAACCCGAGGTCATTGGGGCCAGAGGAATTGCGACCATCTTCGTACTTGCCATCAAACACCCAGTCGCCCAGGGTGCGATCGAGGAAAGCGGTCAGATCGGCGCTAATGCTGCTGGTGACATCGTTGCCCGACACTGGGTCTAAGCACTGGCTGTAGCTGAGGGAAGCCCCCCCCGCTAGAGGATTACTCGTGACCGCACCACTGGCACAAGTCAGCGGGGCTGTGGGCTGGCTAGAACCGCCGCCCTTCCCTTTATCTGACTTAGCCATGACTTCAGGAGCCATAGCCCCCAAAAGACCCGTTAGCACTAAGGCTGAACTGAGAACCATCAATGCTTTCATACTAGGCACATCCTCCTTTGATAGGCACTGTAGACAGTAGCCATAGACGAAAGGGGGCGTTCGCGTCTGATGGTCTCTCCGTAACAGATACAGATTTTCGTGTGTACTCTTTTACTTAATCATTCTCAGCCATGGCATGTGTAGGGCAAATTACTGAGCCTGGGAGTAGTTCATCGAGTCTTTATCCATCGCATTAGCGGCGGCGCTGCTTGCTCACCATTTTGCGCGACAGTCGCAGATTGATTGCTTCGCGCTCGGCCCAGTCTTGCAGCACCCGCAAAAACAGGTGCTTGTCTTGGCCCTGAAGCACGGCGGTTTGGTCGGCGGTTTCGATGCTGTAGGGGTAGCCACCGCCGATAATGACTTCGCCGCGCACCCAGTTGAGGTACTGGGCGATCTGGCCACTCTCCCACATCCAGCGGGGCAGCTCTAGCCGCACCGGGTAGCCGTCGCGGGTAGTTTTGAGGTAGGTGAAGGCAATCTGGTCACCGTAGGGGCCGTACTGGTCAAGAATGCCGCCGCGATCGCACTGAAACACCGCCGTGCGATCGCCCCACTGCATTAGTCGGGCCAGCAGTTGCGCATCGTGAATGCCTTCGGTGGCCTCCAGGCCGTAGGCATGGTGTAGCAGTGTGGTCAGGTCGTGGGCGTAGGAGGTATCGACGTAGCCGACTAGGGGCACGCGGCGGCGATCGCTAGCCTCTAGCAACGACAAGATAGATTGGACGTAGGCCGTTTGGCTCTCTTGGTCAAAGGCTTCAGCAAAGGTGACCACCAGCGCCCCGTCGAAAAATACCAGAGTACGCTCTGGCTCTGGGCAAGTGTCAATATATTCCACCAGCCGCGCCACCTCCATTTGAAAGCGGCGAATGTTGACCCGGCGCTCCACCGGCTGGGCCGGGTTTGGGCCCAGTTCTTTGGGCGTCATCAGATCGACGCGCACATCTTTTTGATAGACCCGGTCAGCGCTGTGGGGGTTTTCGAACCAGCCAATTTGAATCAACGCAATGGGAATAGAGATATCTTTGCCGGGGGAAATTTGGGAGCCATCTACCGCAAAGGTAGTGACATTCTCCAGGATGGTTTGCACCCACTGGGCGCTTTGCTCACGGTTGGTCCAGCGCTCGCCCGCCGGGCCAGACTCGGCAAAAAAGAAGGGCACAATGCCCTTTTCAGGGCATTGCTCAGGCATTAGAGGTTCTATGGGTCGCGCTCCAGCAGGTTCACTGGAGGGCAGGAGAGCCCCTTGCCGGGCCAGAGGTAGGGCGGCAAAGTCGATCCAGGCCCGATTGTAGGCGTGCAGCAACTCAAACTTAGCCCGACTGAAGGCGCTAAAGGCGGCGCGTTTTTGGTCGAGCAGGGCTTTGATCTGGCCTGAACTCACTGGCATAACCTGTCTGCTTTTTAGAACACTTGTATTAACCCAAGATTTTAGCGGGTTTGAGCAGGTCTGTCACAACCTAGTGACCAGCCTTTACCTGGGCGATCGCAGGGAGATGGGCTCGACCTTGATCTACCGATCGAGGCAAAGCTGAGAACCCGCCCGGGGGAAGTCTTGGCGTTGGCGATCGCGTTACCCCATGGAGCCCATCAGGTTAACGCAACATAAACTACCAGCACCCGAGGAACCCACTGACTAGAACTAGCGTCTTTAATCTCAGCTTTGGATGGCTTAAGCCTCGTCGTTAGGCTCACGCGTTGGAAGGGAACCGAGGATCGAGGGCTCCAGGCGATCAAAATAGTAGCTTGAAGTCTGCCCAATAGTGCTTTTGCCAACAATTGTGCGTAAATTATGATAAATTTGTACGTCTACCTCACGATGTCTGCCCTGTTTTTGGGGTTGACGATTGGGCCATTTCTGCGCGATCCATCTGGCTCTAGAAATCGCCTAGACTCTTGGATATTGCTGATTTTAGCCACGGGACTAAGCCCCATAACGTTGCCCAATACGATGTGGCAAAGGCTCAATGGCAAATTGCTTTAAATTTTTCCTAGCGTAAATTTATACTGGGAAAGTCGCTGGGTTTTTCTGCCTAGAGGTCAGGTTTTATCCCCAATGTTATGAATTGAAAAAATACAAAACCCCAGGCCAAAAAAATTTAGCCTGAGGTTTTGTATAATCGCCATGGCGCGAGGTTTGCAACTCGCTATGTTGTAGACAACACCCCCTACCACCATCTCCTACCAGACCCATGGCTTTACCGCTTTACCTTGCAGCGTCTCTCATGGTCTTTCTACTATCGCTTGCCCCTTTTTTACACGATCCTAGTAACCCAAAGACCCGCATTAGTAGCTGGATGTTTCTATCCCTAGCAATGCTATTGAGCCCGGTAACGTTGCCTAACATGATTTACAAACGGTTGACTAACTCTTCCCCTAGCAATACGGTTGCCCAAGAAGCTTAAATAGTAAGAAATTCGATTTGAGCAGCCCCAATTCCAAGCAGATTCTCCTAGGGGGATTGCAGTGCAGAGACACAAAAAAGGCCGCTGATTGAGTCAGCGGCCTTTTTTTGATCGTCAGGTGTCTAGTGGTGAGGCCCGTGGTCGTGGTGATGTCCATGGTCATGATGATGACCATCTGCCCCAGTTAGGTGATGATCGTGGCTGTGGCCATGGTGACTATGCACAGCCGCCGCCTGAGCCGCCGCTAACGCAGGGTTGATAGCCAGAGCTTCGGCATCGAATAGATCGGCAATAGGCTTGTCGGCCCAGGTAGCCACCATCGCCAGAAAGTCGGGCCGGTCGTTGACGCAGGGCATTTGCACGTAGGTGACGTCGGGACGCTTGCGCCGCAGACCTTCGATGATGTGCTCAACATCCAGCAGGGTTTCGTGGTTTTCGGTGGCAAAGCCAATGGGCATAAAGACTAGTGCTGTCGCCCCCAAATCTATGAGATTGCGGGCAGCTAGGGTGGCGTTGGGCTGAGTCCATTGAATTAATGGCGTGTCGTGGTTGAGCCAGCCTACGGAAATCAGAGGATATTTTTGAATCAGGCGATCGCGCACTCTGTCGTAGAGCTTTTGGCTTTCGTCAATGCCCGAGGTAAACCCTTTAGCTTCGTGGGGGCAGCCGTGGTTCATCAGCACGATGCCCGTTTGCGAGGGCAGGTGAGCTACCGCCAGATCATGCTGAATTTTTTCTTCGACCATGCGAGCCAGCAGATCGATATAGTCGGGGGCATCAAAGAATGAAGGGATGTAGCGCATGCCCTGCACCCAGTGGGAGGAGCCGTCAGACAGTTTGGCCAAGGCATCGTTGACCTGTTCGATCGCAATGCCACTGGTGAAAATAGAATCGACCACCAGCAGGGGATAGATCAGCAGCTTATCGTAACCCTCTTGCTTGACCTGTTCTAACACTTGGTCGGGCAAGAAGGGCTTACAAAAGTTGAAGGCTTTGAACACCTTGACGCGATCGCCCCAGCGTTCTTGCAGGTTGGCCTCAATGCCAGCCCGCTGAGCTTCAAAAATAGCGTTGTGGGGAGAGATAAAGTTGCCGTGCTGGTGGCTCCACTCATGTAGGTCAAAGGCGGCCAACAGCTTGGCCAGGGGTGGGTAGACCCAGGTGGGTACAGGGGCAAACTTAGCGGTTAGGAGGTTTAGGGCTTGCTCGTTGTAGTTGGCAAAGTCATCGTAGCTTTCGACTTCGCCGTAGCCCATGAGCAGTACAGCGACCTTGCTGTCGCCACTAACTGGAGCAGAGAATTCGGACGATTGAATAACGTCGGGGGTTGCAACCATACGATGGCCTTTCGGGATAGTCTTCTTCCCCAGGCTAACATCCCCCTCCTGGGGATATTGTTAATAAAACCCGCAGGTTGTCTCAGAAACCCACACCCCACGATCGGTTAAGTCGATTGAGCGGCTGCCTGGAGATGGGTTGCGATCGCACTCAAAAACTCCTGTTCTAGGTAGGGCTTAGAAAAGTAGTCGGTGGCTCCCAGCTGCATGGCCAGCCAACGGTGCTTGTCATTGCTGCGCGAGGTCAGCATCAGGGTGGGAATTTGGGCCAGGGCTGAATCTTGACGGCGCGCCGTCAAAAACTCAAAGCCGTTCATATTAGGCATTTCGATGTCGCAGACGATTAGCCCCACCGTGGGGGTTTGCTCCAGGTGTTCCAGCGCTTCTTGGCCGTCACGGGCCTGGAGCACTCGATAGCCTGCCCGCTCCAAGGAGAGCGCTAGGGTGCGGCGGGAGGTAACGGCATCGTCGACCACCAGCACGGTAGCGGCGGAGTGCAGGGTGGCCTGGGAGTTGTTCGGAGGGGGGGCATCGACAATCTCTAGACCAGAGACGGCTGAGCGGCTGAGCAAATCGTCTAGGAAGGCCTGTCCGTCGATGACTGGAATCACGCTGCCATCACCTAGCACCGTACAGCCGTAGGCATAGGGGGGCGGGCTAAGGGCCGTGCCAAAGGGTTTAATCACCGATTCTTGCTCGGTTACCAGGCGATCGACCTGAATGGCAAAGAAGCGATGGTCTAATACTGGCCCCAGAGCACTATCGCCCCGAGACAAAATCAGCACGGGAGCTTCCCAGTCGGCGGGAGAGGGCACTGCGGCTAGCACCTGGCTGAGGGGTAGCTCGGGCCGCAGACAGCGATAGGATAGCAAATTGCCCAGGCCGTAGACGGGTACCTGCCGATCGCGCCAGGTGAGCCAGGTTTGATCGGGCTGCTGGTTGAGCTGCTGCAATTGGGGAACCAAAATTTCGGTAATGCTGTCGCTGCGAAAAGCGATTGGGGTAGACCCCACAAAGCAAATTAGCAGGTTGACAATGCTCAGGGTCATGGGCAGTGAGAGGGTAAAGCGGGTGCCTGCCCCCGGCATAGACTGCACCGTAACGGTACCCTTGAGCCGCTGCATTTGGTCTTGCACCACGTCTAGGCCCACCCCTCGCCCCGACAGATCGCTGACCTGTTGAGCGGTAGAAAAACCCGGTTCGAACATATAGCGATAGAGCTGTTCAGCGGTGGCCGTGTCAACTTCTGCGGCTGACAGCCAGCCCAGGTCAATCAGCTGTTGACCTATTCGCGCCAGATCGATACCCCGGCCATCGTCGCTGACCTCAATGTCGATTTGGCGACCCCGATAGCAGGCTCCTATGGTGATTTGGCCGATTTTGGGCTTCCCCTGGCGCCACCGCTCCTCGGGAGATTCTAGACCGTGGTCAAAGCCGTTGCGCAGCAGGTGCAGCAGCGGATCGTAGAGTTTTTCGAGCACGGCTTTATCGACCAGCAGCGCCGTCCCCTCTAGGGTGAGCTCAGCGGGCTTACCGTAGGTGTTGGACAGATCGCGCAGCACCCGAGGGAATCGGTTGAGCACCTGGCCCAGGGGCACCATGCGGGCGTACATCAGGTCGTCTTGCACCTGGGAGAGCATTTTGCGGTGTTGCCCCAGCAGCTGATCGGTCTGACGGTTAAAGAGACTGATATCGGCGGCGGCTTCTTCGAGCTGCACCATCTCTTCGAGCAGGGTTTGAGTATGGGTGTAGAGGGCTGTGTAGGTATCCATTTCTAAGGAATCGAAATCGAGGGCCATGGGCGGTCGAGACGACGTGAAACCACCCATGACTACTGGCTGACGCTGGCGCTCGGGGGCGATCAAAATTTGGTCTGAAACCCCTTGTAACTGTTCTACGGTGGCGCGCACGCGCTCGAAGCGGCTGACCAGCTCTTTCAAACCCAGGCGAATTTGATTGGTTTGCAGGGCAAGGCCATTGCGGTTGATCGTCAGTTCACCGAGCTGATTTTCGAGGCGGGCTAGGCGCTGGGTGTCAACGCGTACCGTGAGGCTGCTGGGGAAGCTGGAGGCGATGGATGCGGGGGGCGAGGGG
>NZ_JADEWX010000125.1 GCF_015207395.1 Nodosilinea sp. LEGE 07088 | reverse complement strand
GGGGTGGGGTCTGGCGAGGGGGCGTGCCTGGCAGTGGCGATCGCCTCGGGCAGTTCGGTCGAAAAAATCTCGTAGAGCCGCCGCACCCTCAGCAGCAGAGTAGGGGCAGCGCCGTCGTCGCTGGTTTGCCCCGGCAGGCAAATGCCGTGGACAGCCTTGCTCGCCAGGGCCTGCTGCAGCGCCTTGTCGTCGGGGTAGGGCACCAGCTCCAGGCGCAGTTGGTAGCGCTTGAGGGTGGCCCGCAGGTAGTCTAGCAGCGACTGCCAGTGGCGACTCTCCTGCTCCGCCTCGCCCTTGAGCACCCCCAGCCGCATCACCAGGGATGAGCGCACCGCCACCGCATAGAGGGTAATAGCCAGCATGGTGCCCACCAGCGCCTCGGTCAGAGCGACATCGGCCCCGCCCAGCATGGCGTAGACCAGGGCGGCGATCGCCCCCAAAATCCCCCGCATGATCAGTGCCTGGTAGGGGTTGCCCTGAACAATCACCATCGCCGCCGCCAGCGGCAACAGCAGCATAATCGCATAGATGTAGCTATCCATCGTGGCCCACCTCCTGCCCGGCGTCACCCGTCACACAGTAGGCCAGCACATAGCCCAACACCGTATTCCAAATTGCCAGGGAGATGATCGCCAACACCAGCAGCGGCCATTCCTGGGGAATGCGCAGCAGCAGCCCCACCACGATCGCCATCGACCCTAGGGTGTCGGCCACCGACAGACTGTGCAGCTTATAGAGCACCGATCGATGCCCCAGCAGCGGCCAAGTGCCCCAAAACCAGAACACCAGGCCTAGGATCAAACAGGCATAGCTCAGGATATTGATCATGGTTATCCTTCCATTGCATCGTCAAGACGCTTGATAATGTGGGCCAGCAGCATCAGGGCCGCATTGCCCACGCTGAGCACCAGCACCCCCATCACCCCGATCATCCAGTCGTCTTGGAGAACGGCGATGACTAAAATCATCACCGAGGTTTTGGTGGCAATGCTGGCAAAGGCGAGCATGCGCTGCCAAATGTCTTCATCCTGCAGCGCCTCCACCATTGGAATCAGCAGCGCCACAATCATGGCAATCAGCACTAGGGTCATGGGTCTTGCCTCCGCTGAATGTAGTGGACTTCGTACCAGCCCTGGTCGTAGTAATGCTGCACGATGGTTTTCGGCGTAAAGGTAATCAAAAAGATATCGAGAAAGATCAGGCTGGGAGTGCGCCGGGGCTTGGCCCGCTCTACGGTGACGAGTTCGTCGTGGTGGGGAAACAGCATGATTTCGATGGCCTCTTTGTAGGCCTGGGGAATCGCCACTACCACCTCCCCCAGAGTACGCAGCCAGTCTTTGAGCAGGCCAGGGCTGGTCACGCCTCGGGGCAGTAGGAGCGTGACGCTCACTCCAATCACAATGTTGGCCCAGCTCAGATCGGCGGTGAGCAAAAACCAGATCGTTAGGCGTAGCAATATGTTTAAGTAGCCCGTCATGCCATCACCAGACCAAATAACACCATCAGCATTAAGCTCATCACCCCAATCAGGTGCTCAAACTGCTCCAACATCCGAGGCAACTTGACCGTCACCCGCCGAAAGATCAGATGATAGGCCAGCCAGCCCAGGGCAATAATGGCCAGGGGCTTGACCACATTGGCCAGGGAGTAGGCGTCGTAGTACACCACATTGGCCGCCACCAGCCCCACCAATAGCAAACTTACCGCTGGCCAAAACCCCGGCTTGACCGGTGGGTTCTGGGTGGGGGCATGGGGCAAGAAAATAAACTTAGCAAAGGAAATAGCGGTGCCAAAGGCGGCCACATTCATGGCGATTACCTGCCAGGGCAGCAGGTTTTTCATGGTCAACACCTTGGCCCCAAAGCCCGACAACAGTGGAAACCCGGAGATCGAAAAGCTGGCGATCACCAGGGCAATCCAGATCGGGGTGCGAATGGGCTGGTCGTGCAGTGTCTTAAAGCTGCGGCTGGGCAGTTCGCCGGCAATTAAAAATAGAGCCGCCTTGACAAACCCGTGGGTGAGGGCATAAAAGCCACCCACCTCGGGGGCCGCCAGCACAAAGCCCAGCTGCGACACCGTATGGAAGGCCAGCATGCGCTTGGTGTCTTTTTCAAACACGGCGTAGGCCACCCCCAGCAGTGCCGTACCGGCCCCAAAGATGCGCACGATCGGGTCGAGATCTTCGAGCATGAGAGCAAATCGCGCCAGGGGAAACACCCCTGCTTTCACCACCACCCCCGACATCAGGGCCGATACCGGCGTCGCCGACTCGGCGTGGGTGAGGGGCAGCCACAGGCCCGAGATAAAAATCCCCCCCTTAGTGAGCAGGCCCAGGCAGACTAGGGCCACAGCTTCGGTGGGGGCACCCTCCAGGGCCGCAAAGGCAAAGGACTGGTTGGTGCGGTACACCAGTGCTGCCCCGATCAGGTAAAACAGCATGGCGGTATTGCTGACAAATAGGTAGCGCAGGGCTACCCACAGGCTGCGATCGCTGCGCGGGTAGGCAATCAGCAAAAATACGGCAATGCCAATCACCTCCAGGGCCACGTAGAGACTGATCAGGTCAGCACAGACAAAGGCCGCGTTAACGCTACCGTGGAGCAGAATCACCTGGATATAGAAAAAGGTGGTCTTACCCCGGTACCAGCAGTAGAGAATGACCGCCGCCGTCACCAGGGCGTTGGTGAGAATGAAAAACCCGCTGAGGCTGTCGGCCATGAGCGTGACGCCGAAGCTGTCGAGCAGGTGCAGTTCTAGGGGAGCAGGCTGCCAGAACAGGACGATGGCGTAGGCCATGGACACCAGGGTGACCACCAGGGCCAGAATGCGATCGCCCTGGGGCAGTAGATAGATACTAAAGCCCACAAAAAACGGCAGCGCGATCCAGAGTAGGGTCCAGAGCATCATCGCTGGCACCTCGATGGGGCGTAGGTTCTTATGCCAGCCATGACCACGTCATCCAAAACAATACAACCAGCATCAGACTCATCCCGCCAACCAGGTGCTCAAAATCTTCCATCTGGCGGGGCAGAACCAGGGTGATCCGTTGAATCAACAGCTCATGGATCAAAAAGCCCGCGCCAATCAGCAGCAGAGTCTTGACTATCGATGACCCAGTGTAGGCATCTAAATAGCCTAGGTTGAGAATGAATAGGGCCCCCAGCAGCAGCGCTAAAGCCATCCATAGTCCTAGCTTAGCTGTCCAGCGTTCGGGTTTTTCACTCGACTGGTGGGGCAAAAAGACAAATTTGGCGTAGAGGGTAGCGGTGCCTACCGCCGCCCCATTCAGCGCCAGACTCTGCCAGGGCAGCGCCTGTTTTAGCAGCAGTGTTTTAGCGCTAAAGCCCGCCAGCAGCGGCAACCCTGAAATCGACAGACTCCCTAGCATCAGCGGCATCCAGAGGTTAGTCTCCATGGGCTGCTGCCGGAGCAGACCCAAGTCGCGGCTAGGCAGGTTGCCTACCGTCAAAAAAAGAGCGGCTTTTCCCAATCCGTGGGCCAAAACGTAGAGACCCGCTGCTTCTGGGACAGCGAGTACCCAGCCCAATTGAGAGAGCGTGCTACAAGCGAGCACCCGCTTGGCATCGGTTTCTACCAGCGCGTAGAGCACACCAAACAGGGCAGCGGTCACGCCGAACACCCTCACCACTGGAGCCAGCTCCTCGACCATCAGCGCACAGCGCACCAGGGGAAACACCCCCGCCTTCACCACCACCCCCGACAACAGTGCCGAGACCGGGCTTTCTGCCTCAGAGTGGGTCAGGGGCAGCCATAACCCCGAGACAAAAATACCGCCTTTGGCGAGCAGGGCCACAAAAATGAGCGCTATTGCTTCATAGGGAGCACCCTGCAACCCGGTAAAGGCAAAGGTCTGATGGGTGCGATAGACCATCGCCGTGCCCATCAGATAAAACAGCATCGCAGTGTTGCTAATAAATAGGTAGCGCATGGCCACCCACAGACTGCGATGGCTGTTGGGATAGGCAATCAGCAAAAATGCCGTAATGCTGATCACCTCCAAAGCCACGTAGAGGCTGATCAGGTCGGCACAGATAAAGGCCGCGTTGACGCTGCCGTGCAGCAAAATCACCTGGGTGTAAAAAAAGCTAGACTTGCCGCTGGGCCAACAGTAGAGCACCACTGCCGCCGTTACCAGCGCATTGGTGAGAATAAAGAAGGCGCTGGGGCTGTCAGCCATCAGCGTGACGCCGAAGCTGTCGAGCAGGTGCAGTTCTAGGGGAGCAGGCTGCCAGAACAGGCCTACGGCGTAGGCCGTCGACACCAGGGCGATCGCCAGGGCCAGGTTGCGACCATCAAAGATCCGCCCTAGGATGCGATCGCGCCCCGGCAGCAGATAAATGCTAAAGCCCACCAAAAACGGCAGCGCGATCCAAAGTATTGTCCACAATGTCATGGCCGATACTCCTCTTCGATGGCGCGGGTCTCTAGCGTGGGGTTATCGCGGGCCAGCTTCATCACCCCCACCAGCATTAGCGCCTGGATCGAAAAGCCAATCACGATCGCCGTCAAAATCACCGCCTGGGGCACCGGGTCGGCGTAGTCCCGCTGGGGGCCATCGATAAAAATAGGCGTAAATCTGCCGCCACCCGCTGCCACCAGCACAAATAGGGCAATCACCCCGGTGCTCATCACATCCATGGCGATGATTTTCATCACCAGGTTCTCTTTCAGCAAAATGCCAAAAAAGCCCAGCAGAATGGTGGCATAAACGCAGGCGTAGAGCATGGGAGTGGAGGAGTGGAGGAGTGGAGGGGTAGAAGGGTGGGGGAGGTAGGGGAATGGCCTTTTGAGTCCTGTTCACCAGGTCAGAGGTTGGTTGAGCCACCTCGTAGGATGGGCAAAGAGCCAAGCCCGTGCCCATCGTTACGAGCGTGAATGGGATGGGCACGCGTTGCTGTGCCCATCCTACGGAGTCGGGTTAGGGGGCAATATCGGCGGGTTCAGGCAGAGCGGCCTCGGCCTCGCTCCCCTTAAACGCAATCCGCAAAAAGGGTGGTGCCAGAAACGTAGTGGCTATCACCATAATAATAATCGCCGCCTCCAGCGGTTTACTGAGCACCCCGCTGGCCGAACCAATGCCCGCAAACACCAGGCCCACTTCGCCCCGAGGAATCATGCCGATGCCGATTGCCAGCTTGTTCAGGGGTTGACCAAAGGTGGTCCAGCCGGTGATCACCTTGCCAATGATGGCGACGGCCAGCAAAAAGACGGCAATTACCAGACCTTCCCGGTTGGCTGGCACCGCCGGATTGAGCACCCCCAGGTCGGCCTTGGCCCCCACGGTGACAAAGAAGATCGGCACCAGAATGTCGGCGATGGGCATGATCTGGCGATCGAGCTCCTTGCGCTTGTCGGTTTCATCCAGCACCAGGCCCGCTGCAAAGGCCCCGAGAATCGCCTCCAGGTGAATGACATTGGCAAAAAAGGCCATCAAAAACGCAAAGGTAATCGCCGGAATCACCAGGTTGCCGCGAGTTTGCAGCTTGTCGGCGATCGCCACAAACGAGCTATTGAAAAACTTGCCTAAGAAAATCGCCCCCAGCAAAAACCCCGTGGCGCTGATAATCAGGTAAACCACATTCATCACATCGATTTCGCCGGTCTTGGCCAGACTGGCCACCACCGCCAGCACAATGATGCCGAGCACATCGTCAATCACCGCCGCACCGACAATAATCTGCCCCTCCGCCGACTTCAGCTGACCAATCTCCGACAGCACCTTCGAGGTGATGCCAATACTGGTAGCCGTCAGGGCCGCCCCGGCAAAAATCGCCGGAATCGCCGCCACATGAAACAACAGCATCAGCCCCGCTGTACCCATGGCAAAAGGAGCCGCCACCCCCACCACCGCCACGATCGCCGCCTGGGAGCCCACCTTTTGCAGCTCTCGCAGATCAGACTCTAGCCCGATCTCAAACAGCAGAATGATCACCCCCAGCTCCGCCAGCACCGAGACCACCTCGCTCTGGCTGCGAAAGACCTCGGCCACGGCCTCGGGGGTTAACCCACCCAACCACTGCAACAGCCCCATCAGCTGCGAGTCTGTGGCCACGGCTCCGCTTTCAGGAAACACAATGAGATGGAGTGCCGATGCCCCGACAACTACCCCTGCCACCAGTTCTCCCAGCACCGGGGGTAAATCCAGCAGCCGCGAGAGCTCGCCCCCCAGCTTGCTGGCGATATAGATCACCACCAGGCTGAGCAGCACACTGGCCAGCACCATAGGGCCAGCCTCCGTTTCTGGAACGGCGGCCATTAGAGGGGCCATCAGCGGAGACTCTGGCCAGGTCAGCCAGGAGAGTGCAGAAACAGCATTAGACAACAGCATTGATACCTTCCAATCCAGACGACAATGACAATTCGGTGAATGGTGGATTCACCCTCGATCTATTAATTGCGGCTCCAGGGGCTCTAAACCGCCGCCGAACCCGGCGCGACTACGGTCAGGGGTGGCTCAAAGCCATCTTTGGTCGCCAGCACCCGCAAGGCAGCCCGGAGCGCCTCGGTACGGTTTTCTGCCAGATATTCGGGGGGCACAAATCGCAGCACGCCCAGCTTTTCGAGGCGGCTCAGGGTTTTGCCCCGCGCCCCCGCCAAAAATACGGGCCGACCGGCATCGCTGGCATCTTGAATGGCATTTTCCAGCGCCAGGGCAGCGGTTACCCCCAGGTGGGGCACATCTTGCAAATCCACAATCAGCACGTCGTGGGCAGCCATCGCCGTGTGCTCCTGGGAAATAGCCCGGGCCACCCCAAAGATCATCGGCCCGCTGAGGTGAAACATCAGCACGCGACCGTTGGCCTGATCCATCAGCGCCTTGTCTTCGTCAGTCAGGGGCAAATCTTCGTCAAAGTCGGTGATGGCCTTCACCTGTTCAGACTGCAGCTTGGTGAGGCGATCGATGGTGAGAATGTTGGCAATAAAGACCCCCACGCCCACCGCCACAATCAGGTCAACAAACACGGTCAGAAACATCACGCCATACATGATAGCGGTGCCCTTCCACGACACGTTGTGGGCCCGCTTCAAGAAGCTCCAGTCGAGAATATCGAAACCGACCTTGACCGCAATACCCGCCAACACCGCTAGGGGAATGGATTGAGTGAGCGGTGCTGCCCACAGCACGACCACCAGCAAAATACCGGCCCGCACCAAACCCGACAGGGCCGTTTTGCCACCCGCTTGAATGTTAACGACCGTGCCCATGGTGGCACCAGCCCCCGGCATACCGCCAAATAGACCCGATGCTATGTTGCCAATACCCTGGCCGATTAATTCCTTGTTGGCATCGCTCTGGCTGCGGGTAATGCTATCGGCAATCATCGCCGTCAGCAGGGCATCAATACAGCCCAACATACCCAGCACCAGGCCATCGATCAGCATTACTTGCACCTGATCAGCCTGAAAAACAGGCATCTGTAAAGACGGCAAACCGGTGGGAATTTCGCCAATCAGACGCAGGTCGGCACCAGAGAACAGCACCATCGCCAGCACTGTACCCGCTATCAACACCACGAGCTGAGGCGGCACGAAGCGCTTGAGCTGCTTGGGGTAGAAAAACAACACCAGCAGCGTGAACGCACTCAGCGCCACCTCTGGCGGGCTGAGGTTACTCACTAGCTCAGGCAGGCTGGTGAGAGTGCCCACCACACCGCCCTTAGGGGATGGCTGACCCAAAAATGGCCCCAGCTGCATGATGATCAGAATCACCCCAATGCCCGACATAAAGCCCGAAATCACCGGGTAGGGCATCAGGGTCACGTAGCGACCCAGCTTGAGCACCCCAAAGATAATTTGGAAAAGCCCCGCCAAAATGACCACGGTAAAGGCCATGGCCATGCCGTTTTCAGGGTTGGCGGCAATCAGATGGGCAATGACGGCGGTAAACACCACCGTCATCGGCCCGGTCGGTTCAGAAATCAGCGTCGGCGTGCCCCCAAACAGCGCCGCAAAGAAACCTACTAGCACGGCCCCATAGAGACCCGAGGCCGCCCCAGCCCCCGTGGCCACCCCGAAAGCCAAGGCCATGGGGAGAGCAATCACCGCTGCGGTGACGCCTCCAAAGATATCTCCGCGCACATTGCGGAAGTTTATATGGTTTGTGATGCCCATCGCAGCATCTAACCTCCTTATTGAGTTATGTAAATCCTAAAGAATTTAGCATCGAGAAAACTCTATGAAAGAACGATACCATTTCTGCGACCGAAATTATTAATGATCTAATTAGATTTGCTAATGGTGGCTCAAAACAGCGGTTGGGCGATCGCCCTGCCGAGCGGGTGCCAAACCTTGCCCACGGAATGTAGCCTGGCCTGATGTAATCGCTAGGCAAGCTGGGATCGGCCCTAGAGGCTGTGGGTAGCGCTGACCGAGAGCCTTCGCCTGGGAGGCGGCTGGTGGAAACGTCCTAGCCTGGATGACGGGGCCACATCGGCCTACTTATATTCGGCCTATTTATATAATGAGGCAGCGCGGCCACTCTGCTGTATAACATTGTCTGGGCTGGTATTAAATAGCCTAGAGATGGCCCTCGACTGAACATTTTTTTGCTACGTTCAATATCTGGAGCCGCAACGGCCCTGCCTAACCGATGCAGTATTTTTTATAGGTATCTAGGCCATGCCCCGCAAAAAGAAGACATCTACAATTCACCGCTTTGCTCGACCGCTGATGGCGGTGCTGGCGATGATTGGCGCTGTTGTCACCGGCTATTTGACTTACAACAAACTCACGGGTAGCGCCACGGCTTGCCCCACCAAGGGCTGTGACATTGTGCTCTCTAGCCCCTATGCCACGGTGCTTGGGCAGCCTCTGGCACTGTTTGGCCTGCTAGCCTATCTGGCGATGGCGGTAATGGCGATCGCCCCCCTGCTGGTCAGCAGCCCCGAGCAAAAAGAGCTGCGAGAAAAGCTCACCAGCTGGACCCAGCCGCTGCTCTTCATTGGCGGTACCGCCATGATGTTCTTTAGCGGCTACCTAATGTATTTGCTCACCGCCGAAATCCAGGCGGTTTGCCTCTACTGTGTGGGGTCGGCCCTGCTCTCGACCAGCCTGTTTTTGCTGGCGCTGCTGGGGCAAGACTGGCCCGATCTGTCTCAACCCTTCTTTATCGGCTGCATTACGGCATTTTTGGTGGTGGTGGGCACGCTGGGAGTCTACGCCAATATCAACAACCCCACTGCCGATAATGGCTCTACCACCGGAGAGCCTGCCGTTACCACCTCCTCTGGCCCAGCGGAGCTCGCCCTGGCCCAGCATTTGAAAGATAGCGGCGCAATTTTTTACGGGGCCTGGTGGTGCCCCCACTGCCACGACCAAAAGCAGTTGTTTGGCAAAGAGGCCAAAGAAATTGTCCCCTACGTAGAGTGCTCGGCCCCCGATGGCCAAACCCAAACCGCTGAGTGCCAGGCCGCCGACGTCACCGGCTACCCAACCTGGGAAATCAACGGCGAGCGCCTGTCTGGTGCGCAACCCCTGGAGGGGCTGGCCCAGGCCACGGGCTACACCGGGCCGATGAATTTTCAAAATTCTCTCTAGGCCAGAGGCCGTTTGTAGGATGGGCAAAGGACTTCTGTCCTTTGCCCATGCTTATGATCTTTGAAAGATGGGCACGCTTTGCTTTGCCCATCCTACGAATTGACTCAAAATGCATAACCAGAAATTAGATTTCCATGCTCTAGTTTCACATCTAGAGATAATTGACATAGATTCTCCAGACAAGGTTACTTTGAGAGAGTTAGCCCAATTTGAGGATGAGCATAATTTTCAACTTCCAAGCGATTATAAAACTTTTTGTCAAACGCTTGGTTCAGGAAGGTTTGGAAATCACATGAGGGTATACTGCCCAAAACCTGAGTTTTCAAGTAGAATGATTCAAAATATGAAAGCATCTCTTGAGATGGATCGAGCAGAGAATCGAGAGCCTGAAAACTTTAGATTCTTTATGAAATTATTGCCTGCTTGTTTTGTCTTCGCCAACAATCCTAATAACCAAGATATTGTATGGGACTTAAATACGTATCAAGAAACAGATGACGGTTATGATATATATCTAATTTCTCATGAGCCACCAGATGAGATATTCTTTCTCGGAAGAAGTTTCCTTGGTTTTGTTAAAAACTTTTGCGTAGGAGATGTTGGATATCAAAATCTCCCTGCTTATCTGCACCCATCAGAAGGTGACATTTTGCCTTGCTTTTATCAGTATAGTTCAAATATTACTAGTTTTTAGTGTGATCTCCGTCTAAATTTGCTGGTCAATAATAAATTTGAAAATGTCTAAAAATATACCAAAATGTCCAAATATATCAATTCAAGGAGCATTTATGAACATTTTCCAAATAGTAAAATAGTACCTGATAGATTGACTGAGTTGATAAATTGGTTGAATATTTCAATCGATGATGGAGTCGGTTGGTTCCCAGAATTTAGGGGAGAGTTTCTGGATTGGTATCTTCCACCATTTGACCTTTCTACATATTTCGGTGTCTTTGCGAATCTTGGAGATGGCTCTCTATTGTCCTACTGGTTTTATGAAGAATGTGATTCTAGCAATCCACCAATCGTACTGCTATGTTCTGACGGCGAATTGTGTGTCGTAGCTAGGTCTATTGAGGAGCTTGTCGCACGACTTATTGATAGGAGTTTCCCTGAAAACAGCTGTTCTACTAGAATGGCTAATTTTTATCTACATGATAATGGTTCATGGATTCAAAAACTTGAGCAATGGGCTACGGAAGTATGGGGCTTGACAAATGAGGTAAAACAACAACTTATAGTCTTGAATCCGGAGGCTGGCTACCCTAGCTTGACAGAGTGGATGGATTCTAAAGCTATAGAAACATTATGACTTCTCGAAAACCCTGCTAAGGGAAGGCGCAAATAGTAAGACGGTGCGTTGCGACCAAGGATGAGGGTTAGCATTGCTATGCAGCTCGCCGCCGACACGCCTCACAGTTTAGAGCTAATTTCTAAAGCAAACCTTAAGCTACCTTCCGCCGTAGCATAAGTCAAATCAATGCCCCGTAAATCATGGCTTCGCTGGTTTCAGTGTAGACCTCATAGTCCTTGCTCAATCGTCGATAGCGGTTTAACCAGCCAAAGGTGCGCTCCACAATCCAGCGCTTCGGCAGCACTTCAAAGGTCTTTGAGGAGCGTTTGATGACCTCAACCCGTACCGAGTCTCCGCACACTTGACGAAGGGCCCGAGCAAAGTTCTCCCCCGAATAGCCTTGATCTACAGACACGACCTCTAGACGAGACAATCGCTCCCTCGCCTCATCAAACACGACAACGGCGCCTAAGCGTTCTGGGGCATTCGCCTCCGTCACTAACACCCCTAATACGAATCCCTGGGAATCGACTACGATATGGCGCTTACGGCCTTTAACCTTCTTGCCGCCATCAAAACCGTGGAGTTTGTCGATGGCGGCGCAGTCGATAACCTGGCGGTGCAGGTGCAGCTCCACTGCGATCGCATGGGCCAAACCCTAGCGCGCTGGCTGGCGGTGGCCCCTACAGGCTCAGGATTCTACGCTCAATATATTCAGGTAACTGCTGATGAAACGTCGTGACTTTCTGTCTTGGGTGGGGGTGGGTGCGCTGGCAACCTCGCTGCCGATCGCGCTAGCGGCCTGCTAGGGTTCTAATCCCTCTACCGACTCTGCTCCGGATGAGGCGACTGCCGCCGACCCGGTAGTGCTAACTAAGACCCGCGAGCCTCAGGTGCAAAAAAGCTAAAGAAATTGCCACAACGCTAAGGCTGCTTCTATGGTGATGGGAACGCCAGAAGGAGCGATCGCACCATGCCCCTATCCACCCTGCCCATTAACTGGGCCGCCCTGCAAAACGGCTCTGACATTCGCGGTATCGCCCTCGACGGCGTTGCTGGGGAAATCGTCAACCTGACTCCCGCTGTGGTCACCACCCTGGGCAAAGCCTTTGCCACCTGGCTGGCCGCCGCAGTGCAGAAACCCACCACGGAATTGACCCTTGCCGTCGGTCGCGACAGCCGCCTCTCTGGCCCCACCCTGATGCAGGCGGCGATCGCAGGCATGACCGCCCTGGGCTGCCGGGTGATTGACGTAGGCATGGCCTCGACCCCGGCCATGTTTATGAGCACCGTGCTGCCCGATTTTGCCTGCCATGGTGCGATCATGCTCACCGCCAGCCACCTGCCCTTCAACCGCAACGGTTTGAAGTTTTTTACCCGATCAGGTGGCCTGGGCAAAGGGGATATTGCCCGCATTTTAGAACTGGCTGAGCGGGGGGACTTTAGCGCCGCCCCCTCCCCCGGCCCGGTAGACCACCGCGATCTGATCGCCGCCTACTCCACGGGCCTGGTACAGCAGATTCGCCAGGCGGTGAACCATCCCGAGACCTTCGACCAGCCCCTCCACGGGCTCAAAATCATCGTTGATGCGGGCAACGGCGCGGGCGGCTTCTACGCCAGCCAGGTGCTCGAACCCCTCGGGGCCGACACCACCGGTAGCCAGTTTCTCGACCCCGATGGCACCTTCCCCAACCACATGCCCAACCCTGAGAATGAAGCGGCGATGGCCTCGATCTGTGAGGCTGTAGTAGCCCAGGGAGCCGATTTTGGCATTATCTTCGACACCGATGTCGATCGCGGCGCGGCGGTAGACCACCAGGGGCGCGAACTCAACCGCAACCGGCTGATTGCGCTGATTGCGGCCATTGTTCTCCAAGCACATCCCGGCTCCACCATTGTCACCGATTCCATTACCTCCGACGGGCTGACCCGGTTCATTGAGAGCGATCTGGGCGGCACGCACCATCGCTTCAAGCGGGGCTACAAGAATGTAATCAACGAAGCGGTGCGACTAAATGAGGTAGGCCAACCGGCCTGGTTGGCGATCGAGACCTCGGGCCACGGGGCCATGAAAGCGAATTATTTCTTAGACGACGGGGCTTACCTGGTCAGTCAGCTGTTGGTAGAGTTAGCCAAGACGCGCCTGGCGGGGAAGCTGCTAACTGACTTAATCGCCCCCCTGCAAGAACCCGAAGAAAGCAAAGAGTTTCGCCTCAAGATTTTAGCAGCCGATTTTAAGAGCTGCGGCACTGGGGTCATTGAGCAACTGCAAGCCTTTGTTGCCACCCAGCCTGATTGGGCGATCGTGCCTAACAACTACGAAGGGGTGCGCGTCGCTTGCCAGATGCCCGACGAAGACGGCTGGTTTCTGCTGCGCCTCTCGTTGCACGACCCGGTGCTGCCGCTCAATATCGAGTCGAATGTGGCCGGGGGGGTGACTAAAATTGCCCAACGCCTGAGAGACTTTTTGACTCCGCTAGCAGACTTAGATATTTCGGCCTTAGAGCAAGCCTAACCAGCCAGAGGGGGCAGTCAACAACCTCCCCTCATCGGAGGGGTGCCCAAGTTGGAACAAATGGATAAAGTCGAGCTGAGAAGCCATCGGCTAAGGGGCGTAAGCGATAGAGGGTCAGCAGTTTTTGGTAAGATACTGTCAGTTTATGGGGGCATTAGCTCAGTTGGTAGAGCGCTGCGTTAGCGGAGCCTGGCCTTTGGCCAATCGCACCGCAGCGGTGCACAAGGGGAATTAGCTCAGTTGGTAGAGCGCTGCGTTAGCGGAGCCTGGCCTTTGGCCAATCGCACCGCAGCGGTGCACAAGGGGAATTAGCTCAGTTGGTAGAGCGCTGCGATCGCACCGCAGAGGTCAGGAGTTCGAATCTCCTATTCTCCATTCTCTCAAACCTATATAGGCCAAGGGTTGTATCGCCCATCAACAAAGTGATTCAGAGCCTTGCTGAGTTCCTGGGGCTAGAAGCTGTTATGCCACTTTTGGCCATTTTGGTTAGAATTTGGATCGAAATTGGATCGAAAGATTCCTCGATCCATTCGATCTATTCTCTGTAGGGCTTTCACCATGGCCAATGCTGCTAGAGCGAAGAAGGGCACCGTCTCGGTGACCAGTGACCGAGATCGGTTGCGTCTGGGCTGGCGTTACAAAGGGGAACGCTATTTTCTGTTTATCGGGCTCCCTGACACCGTCACGAACCGGAGAGTGGCCGAGGCCAAGGCGTCCCAAATCGAGCTCGACATGATGTCAGGGCATTTCGATCCAACGCTTCGAGCCTATAAATTGCAGCTTCCCAACCGCAGTCAGCTGACTGTCACCGGCCTATTCAACAAATTCATCCAGCACAAATCAAAGACAGTCGTTTCGGCCACCCTGGATAAATATCGTGGACTGCTGAATTATTTGGAGGAATTCTTTAAGACTCGTTCGGTTGCTGAAGTTAGCGTAGCCGAGGCCGAAAAATTTACCGACTGGTATGACTCTCAGGATTTATCCAAGGTTGTCATTCGAGAGCGTCTGGGCCTTTTGAAGGCTTGCTGGGATTGGGGGATCGAGCAGGCTTTAGTTGAGTCTAATCCTTGGGTAGATATGCCTTTAAGAATTAAGGTTCCGCCAAAACAAATGCCTAAGCCTTTCACCGAGGCAGAAATCAAATCAATCGTTGAGGCGTTTAAAGCTAACCGTTATTATCGCCACTACGTCAATTTTGTGGAGTTTCGCTTTGGCAGTGGTTGCCGTACCGGAGAGATCGTGGGCCTACGCTGGAAACATATCTCTGAGGATTGCTCAACCATTTGGATTGGTGAGGCTTTAGTCAAAGGCAAGCAGAAAGCCACAAAAACGAATCGGTCTCGGTATATCACCCTGACATCTAAATTGCAGACAATGCTTCAGGGATTGAGGCAAGCGGATAGCGATCCCAATGATTTGGTTTTTAAGGGGCCAAAAGGAGCTCCTATCGATGCAAAAAACTTTGCCCAACGAGGCTGGCAGAAAATTTTAACTGAGCTGGGCATTGATTATCAACGACCTTACAATACCCGACATGCCTTGATTTCTCATGCCCTGGATAAGGGTATGAATCCGGTGGAAGTAGCTCAGTTAACAGGACACGATGTGCAGACGCTTTACCGAAATTATGCAGGTAACGTCAACAGCCGCCCTCGCTTACCAGAAATATAAGCACCAAGCGCAGGTCTTAGGATAGGTTGCGCCCGAACCAGACCACTTTCCCCATGAGGCTGAGGCTGCTGGATGTCTCAGATGGCTGAATTGAGAAGGCTTCATAGGCAGGGTGATCACTGAGCACCCTAAGCGTATCATCGGCTATATACTGCAAGCGCTTGATGAGCAGCCGATTATCGAGTTTGAGCAGGTAGATACCGTGACTCACGGTTTCTAAGTCACGATCATTGGTGTCCACCAGTGCTAAATCCCCCTGCTGAAGGGTCGGTTCCATGCTTTCATCGACCACTTGGGTGAGCAGCAAATTTTCAGAGGCACTGGGGAACTCTGCTCGGAGCCAGCCCGTCTCAAAGGCCAGCGGATCCTTATAAATGTAATCTTCGGCTGACGCTTTGGACGAATCCTTAGCCCCCGCTACAGGCTGGCCGGTCGCCAGCCATTCGACGCTAACCTTGGCCGTGCGGGCTATAGCGAGCAGTGCTGGTCGGGTGGGCTCGCTTTGGCCATTGAGATATTGGCGGAGCACGGTGTCAGAAAAGCCGCAATCTCTGGCAAAGCCCCGAATGCTATTGTCGCCAACCGCCTGTTTTAGGCGGACTGGGAACTGATCAACTTCCGTGGCATCCGCCTGCGCCTCGTCAGGTAAAGGATTAGTCATGAGATCTACATTATTAATTGCAGATGCAAATTATAACACTTGACATGCAAGTTATTTATTGCTAACTTCATCGATATATTGATGGAGCTAAGACAATTCTATGCATGTAGAAGACATTAAAGCAGCTCTACGCAAGCAGGGCTGGACTTTGACCAGCATTGCGAAAGAACTCAATATTGGCACCTCGGCAGTCTCCCACGCCTTGACCCGTCAGCGATCGCGTCGCATCGAGCAGGTGGTGGCGGGCAAGCTTGGCCTGCCTCCCCATGAGATTTGGCCTCAACGGTATAAACGAGGAAGGATGACCCATGGTTCAATTTGTCAGCAAACAGGAAGCTACCCAGTCGCTGAAGCTCAGCGGTACAACCTTGAGGCGCTATCGGGTGCAGGGGCTGTTGATCGAGGGCGTTCATTGGGTTCGAGTGAATAGTCGCTGCATCCGTTACAACCTGGAACTGATCAAGGACTGGCTCCACAACCGCCATGACCCGGCGGCTCACCAACGAGCGATTGAGATCTATCAGGCCAGTTTGTTAAGCAATCAGCGCAAGATTCCTAAACGATCTGGACATCGATAAAAAGATTGTTAAACCAACTATAAAGCTTCAAGGCTTAATCAAGTCTGTGATTGCGAATCTGGCCTAAAATCTCAGCCTTAGAACCCATGAAAAAACACCCTAACCATTGATTGGCAAGGGTGCTGAATCTTTTTGTTTGTTTTCTAAGCCAGGCCAATCAACATCCTGATGTGGTTTTTGCCGAACCAGTCAGGTCATTAACCTGCTGCTAGAAGTGGTGTCTTCAACTATAGCAAAGACATCTGAAATGTCCACTCTGGGCACAGCTAACGGTTAAAAACAGCCAGTTAATTGTGGTGGCCTGGCTCCTAACCTCAGGAGCTAACCATGGCACAGTATGTTTACTCAGGGCGATCGCGCCCCTGTCCGATTTGTGGACGCACCAAAGACCAAGACTGCCGCTGGAATGAGGAGGTGGTGTTCTGCCACACCCACGTAGACCAGGATGGAGCGGTAGACAGCTACGTTTATCGGGGCGCAACAGCCGATGGCATGTGGGGGCAATACTTTGCAGCTACAGCCTCACCCGAGAAGCCGGTTCGCCCCCAGCAGCGGCAGGACTATTTCTATCCCAGTCGAACCGGCCAGCCGCTGGTAAAGGTGACGCGGGTGGATCGGGGCAACGGTGCGAAGTTTTTCGTGCAGTATCACTGGAACGGGCAGCAGTGGATCAAGGGGCTAACCCCTGAGATCAGAGCCCAGGTGCCGATTTACCGGTACCGCGATGTCCAGAATGCCCTATCATCCATCGGTCAACCCATCTGGATGGTGGAGGGGGAAGGCTGCGCTGATGCCCTGTGGGCGATCGGCATTCCCGCGACCACTACCCTAGGGGGCTCGAAGAAGTACCGCAGCTATGGCAATTACGCTGAGGATTTGCAGACGGCCCAATTGGTGCTGTGCCCAGATCGCGACCAGGTTGGAGTTGCCCATATGGGAGAAGTTGCCCAGGACTTCCCCTCGGCCCAGTGGTGCTACCCCTACCCTGACAGCCTGCGCTGGCAAAACCTGCCGAAGCATGGCGGGCTGGATGTGGTGGATTGGATTCATGACGGGGCCACAGCGGAGCAGATTCGAGCGGCGGTGCAAGACCGGCGGCAGCTGGAAGTCAGCCCTACCCACGGCCACGAGCGATTGTCGGTGCAGGCCTTGCAAGACCAGATTCACACTTACCTAGGTACTAGCCCCACCGAACTGGCCCTGGCGGCACAGGTGGTGCAGTGGCACCAGGAGACGGGGCTATCGGCCAGGGATATCGGGAACCTGGTCACCCTGGTGCAGGCGGAGCTGGAGCAAACCGAAGAGCGGGACGATCGCCGGGCTGAGATTCACCAGCTGCTGAAGATTGGCGACTACCAGCTGTGTCTAGGAGAGTATCTTCACGCTGACCTGGCGGAACCCTTGGAGCAGATCGCTGACTGGATTGGGGCGACGCCAGCGGCGATGCTGGTGACGCTGCTGCCGGTGGCGGCATCTTTGCTGCGGGTCGGTACGGAGCTGGAAATTGATGCCGGGATGGGGTTCTCGGTGCCGCCGATTGTGTTTACCGGGCTAGTGGCTCCCTCGGGCAGTAAGAAGAGCCCGATTCAGCGACAGATTCTGGGGCCGCTTTCGCTGCTCCAGGCGGAGGCGGATCAGGAGTATGAGTATGCCGCCTCAGAGTATGAGGTTGATCTGCGGGATTGGGAGCAGACCAGAGCCGAGGATAGAGGCATTCGCCCGAGGAAGCCTATGCCCAGGGAGTATCACACTTCGGATGCGACACGGGAGGCGATCGCCCGCATCCAAGCCCAACAGCCGGAGCGAGGCATTTTGGTGACGCCGGATGAACTGGCGGGCCTGTTTAAGGGGCAGAACCAGTATCGCAATGGTCGGGGTAACGATAAGGAGTCGCTGCTGACGGCCTTTGATGGTTCAGGATTGAAGGTGGATCGAGCCAGTGGCCTGCGCATCAGCCTGCCGCGCACCAGCCTGAGCCTGACGGGGACGATCCAGCCCGATATTCTGCGGGAGATGATGGGGGATTGCTCGGATGCCAGTGGCCAGTGGGCCAGGTTTTTGTGGTGTCTGCTGCCCCTGAAGCCTGCGCCGTTTCCCCGGCGGACGGTGTGCCATGACGTATCGGAGCGGCTCTATGGCCTCTACCAGCAATTGGAGGGGTTGACGGCCCAGTGCTACCGGCTGAGCCCTGAGGCCAAAGTGCTATTTGCGGATTGGTATGACCAGTTAGATCAGCTGCGGGTGACGGAGACACACCCAGGCTTGCAGGCGGTCTATTCCAAAATGCAGGGCTACACGGGGCGGCTGGCGCTGATTCTGCACTGCCTGAATGCGGCAGTGGAGGGGCGTTTGCCGACCCATGCGGTGGATCCGGGCCAAATGCAGGCAGCGATTAAGCTGGGGCGTTGGTTCATTGGCCAGGTGAAGCTGCTTTATGCGGACGGGAATACGGTGGATGGGGCGCTGGAGCCGGTCTATACGAAGCTGATTCAGCTATCGCGGGTACGGGGCTGGCTGCGGGCGAAGGATGTGCGAAATTATGAGCGCAGCTTACGGAAGGCGGGGGTGGAGGTAATTCGTGCTCATTTTCTGGAGCTGGAGGCGATGGGGTATGGGGAAACCCAGGG
>NZ_JADEWX010000124.1 GCF_015207395.1 Nodosilinea sp. LEGE 07088 | reverse complement strand
GGCCCACGATGCGTACAGCTTCTGCTTTTTGCTCGTCTGTAAATGTCCTTCGCGGTTTTTGGCTCATCTGAACATTCTCCTTCCTTGTCGACTCTTCGGAAATGTCCACTTTTTCGAGGTAAGGTCATATCCCAATGCAACTCGACGCATTGGTAATAGACGGTGACAAGCTGACCATAGAGCCACACCTGGGCCTGCTGACAGTGCTCAATCGGGGCAAACAGGGTCTGGAGTTTCACCTTGCTGCCCCATTGTCGGGGGCGTCCGGGACCTTTCACCGTTGGCACTCTCGAAAACTGAGCGTGGGCAACCGCAGAGCACCGCACTCGGCTAATCAGATGCAGTTGATGACGGCGAAACCGCGTCACCACGGGTTCACAGGCAAAGTAGGCATCCAAGACGATGTAGCTCCCGGCTTGGGCGTAGGCCGTACACAGGTCGGCCATCTTCGTTACCAAGGTGGTCTTGGGCTGAGCCTCAGTCGCCTCAGCGGTGGCGGTGGTGAGGCCATCGTGAAGCTTCAGGATAATCGGGACAGCAAAGTAGGCTGAGCCCGCCCCTAGCAGGAGGCTCAAGGCGTTGAAGTAATGGCCTCGAATCCACTCCGGTTTGCTGACGTCTTCTGATTCTTGGTGGAGCCCTTTCACTCCAGGCATTTTGCGACCTTCTTTGGCCACCTTAATCCCATCGCCCACATAGACCCGCTGTCCCTCGATGCGATGGACATGACCCTGCTCGCTCAGCCAACGGCCCCATCGCGCACATAGCCCTTCCACGCTAAAGGCACAAGACTTAAACCAGTGCAGCGATTGGCCATAGTAGTCTTCCCCTAGCCCTATCGCATTGAGATAACTGGTTACCGCTGGCGGCTGCGTGTTCAACAGCACGCCCCACACGAACAGGACAAACCATCGAAATGAGGCTTCACGACTAAAGGCTGGGCGCAAGACTCCCAGGATTTGCTCCAAGCGGTGGCAGAGCTTCATAATAATTCTGGCTGTTGATGATCACTTCAGCCAGTCTCGGACATGACGGCTCTCTCGAGCGCAGGCGTGTCCGTTTTCCTGCTCTTCCCCACTGCCAGAGAACTTCGCACTGTCCAGATTCTTTACGCTAGATTAAATAACCCCCGGCACCGAGGGCACCGGGGGCGATTTGGCTATAAGAGTTTCGCTATAGAGGGGAACGGGGCAGCAGTATGTCTGCTCCCTATACAAAATGGCACACCCTGGACCGGGTCGATGGCGTCACGGGGCAGGTTTACACAATGCTGGGCGATCGCACCCACCCGATTAACTTCTGCCCAATTGTGATCTGTGAGCTTTACGTTTGGCGGTATCTGTGGTGGGTGGGCTGAGGGTGCGATCGCAGTGTTTTCTGCATGCGGGAAGAAAAAAGTGGTTCTGGTCACCAAGCGCCACCAGAACCACCGTGGTGCGTGAAGATGATTGATCTCCCAGGAGCAAGCTGGACACGCACCAAGCCTAGGTAGGCCAATACCCCTCAGCAACGTCCAATCAGGCTGAGGGGTATTAGCAAGGGTAAAAACCTAAACCGTATTGAGGTGCTCTTAGCGCCCCTGGCCGAAGTCAACGGCGCCTTTGTCGAGGTTTTCGCGGCGCAGTTTGTCGAAGTCCACTTTGTCGAGGTTTTCCTGGCGCAGTTGGTCAAAGTCAACGGCACCTTTGTCGAGGTTCTCGCGGCGCAGTTTGTCGAAGTCCACTTTGTCGAGGTTTTCCTGGCGCAGTTGGTCAAAGTCAACGGCACCTTTGTCCAGGTTCTCGCGGCGCAGTTTGTCGAAGTCTACTTTGTCGAGGTTTTCCTGACGCAGTTGGTCAAAGTCAACGGCACCTTTGTCGAGGTTCTCGCGGCGCAGTTTGTCGAAGTCCACTTTGTCGAGGTTTTCCTGGCGCAGCTGGTCGAAGTCAACGGCACCTTTGTCGAGGTTTTCGCGGCGCAGTTTGTCGAAGTCCACTTTGTCGAGGTTTTCCTGGCGCAGTTGGTCGAAGTCGACTTTGTTGGACTTCTCTAGATTTTCGCGGCGAATTTCGTCAATGGTGGTGGCACCTTTGTCGAGGTTTTCGCGGCGCAGTTGGTTGAAGTCGGGGGCCGCAAAGGCAACGGGGGCAAAGGCAGTAGCGGAAACAACAGCGGTCAACAGAGAAAAAGCGATGCGTTTCATAATTGGGCTCCTTGAGGAATCAAGTGGTGTGTTCAATCAACTTGAGTCCTATAGTGCGGTGGCCAACTGAGCTTCCCCTGACCGCCCTCTGAGGAAACTTTAAGGGCTACCTGAGAAATCTGAGCAGAAGCCAGAGATGCGCTGAGGATGCGATCGCCTCTGCGTGTTCATCGCCACCAAGCGCCGCTTTAATCTGGCTTAGTACAATGTCAGTACAGAGATTTTCACGAGCTGCCCTTGGCCTAGATCTGTGGCTTTGTTTTGAGCCATGACCGATATTGCCCCACTGATCCCAACATCTCAGCCGAAAAGTGCCTCGTTATGAGTGAAGCTATTTCTAGTGCTGAGGATAGCTAGTAATGGCCGAGAAAACTAAAGTCGAGGAGCAGCAGGAGCATCAAAAGTATATAGAACGGGTAGCTGCTATGGAGGAAGTGGCCTGGGATCTGTACGACAACCTAAAACCGCAGACCCAGCAAATAAGCCTTAAAGATCAGGTTCGGAACAAGGCAGAGAAGATTGTTAGAAGCCCGTTACGAAAAATGCTATTTGCTATACATCGCCCATTGATTAGGTTAGAGAGAAACATATGGGAACCCCTATTGGCATGGGCTAATAATCAAGCACTTTTGAGCCTATTAGGGCTGATTGGCAATGCTGGAATAATTCTTGCCGTTTTTACCTATGTCGGGACAGAGAAGCAGCGACGAGATGCAGAAGTACTCAACGCTTGGCAAACGATCACGTCGGCCTATGGTCAATCAGGCAGCGGAGGTAGGATACAGGCCTTAGAATTCCTCAATGCCTCCCCAGGAGCAAACTGGCGACGAAAGTTCCCGTGGGTTTGTGCCCCCAACTCCTTTTGTACCTGGGAGGCAGAACGGCTGGATGGCATTAATCTTGGAGCTGTGCCATTAGACGATCTACCACCTAGTGATCAAATTCTTGCCCCTAAAGACGAGCAATCTAGCGAAAATACAGCTAGTGTTTATTTACAAGGAATCCAGCTACCAAGAGCAAGTTTGTGGGAAGCTAATCTAGAGGGAGCTATCCTGAGAGAAGCTAATCTGGAGGGAGCTATCCTGTGGGGCGCCAATCTGAAAGGGGCTGACCTGGAGGGAAGTAATCTGGAGGAGACTGACCTGAGAGAAGCTAATCTGGAGGGAGCTATCCTGTGGGGCGCCAATCTGAAAGGGGCTGACCTAGGACCTACCAATTTGGAAGAAGCTCTCCTGGGGGACGCCAATCTGGAAGGGGCTTACTTGATGAGTGCCAATCTGAAAAGAGCTGACCTGTCGGGTGCCAATCTGCAAGAGGCTGACTTGCTGACCGCCAATTTAGAAGGAGCTGTCTTGGTGGGCGCCAATCTGAAAAGAGCTAACCTGGTATACACCAATCTGGACGAGGCTATCCTGGGGGACACCAATCTGGACGAGGCTGTCCTGCAGGGCACCAATTTGGAAGGGGCTAGTAGCTTAACCAACGAACAACTTACCTCAGCCAAGCTTTGCCTTACTACGCTACCCGACGGCATTGCCCTAGACCCCAACCGAGACTGCGAAGAACTGGGCATTGACCCAGAGTAGTCCCTGTTTGGACAAATGTAAGCCTGACATACCACTAGAGCACCTGGGAAATTGGTCTATCAGAGCTTCTTGGGGTCAACCTTCGCAGGCCAGTCTCAACGCGCCAATCAGCCAGGGCCCCGGCTGAGGTGCTGGCGAATAGGGATTATCCATCACGTTTTGCCAGCCATAGCCCTCGTCGTTGTACTGCTGCATGTTGGCACTCATGGCCTCCAGGTCGGTAATGACACCCTCACGGTCGGTGCCCAGCAGAGTCAGCAACGCGTCAGTGTCACCGGCGTCTGGCATGGTGGTGACAACGGCGCAAACCTCAGCCCGACTGGGGGAAGCAGAGGTTACTGCCACGGGGGTCATCATCACCACGTCTACCAGGGTCCAGCGGATGGACGATCCATCCGCCGGGGGATTGGCGACAGGGGTTTTTTGCACCAACAATTCGTACTCATAGCCAGGGGTGTAGGTAAAGCCCTGGATACTGCTGTAGAAGTACTGGTAGTCCTCATCTGGGGCATAGCGCACCTGGTAGCATTGCTGAGGGGCTACTCCCACACAGTCAACCTGCTCTGGCCCCACAAATAGAGTGACTATTTCCTCATCGGCTTTTCTCATTTCGGCGGCAGCGGGCGCGACGTAGACAACCGCACCCATCCCTACCATCAGGGCTAATGCGCCAACTGAGCCCAGAGCCTGAGCAGAAAAATATGTCATAGGGGCAACTCCTCTAATACTGAAATAAAAGCCTTAGAACGATCCAGGGCGAGCCTCGCAGAGCTCAGCCTTCAACCGAGCTTCAACCAGGCCGCACCAGGCCGATGAATTATAGCAATGCCGTTGCAGGGATGACAGAGATTAAGAAGGCCTGCAAAACCGTGCTGTCATGCCGAAATGAAAGTACATTCGTGACGATTGGCAACAGCCAAGGGTATCCATTCAAAGCGGGACATGGCGATCGCGAGGTAGCCAGAAGCCAGTATTGACAAGTCTTCTAGCTCCTGACTTCTAGCTCCTGGCTTCTAGCTCCTGTCTCCTGTCCCCCCGTCCCCTCTGAAGCAGATCCCCCCAGCTCACGCCCTCAGGCCCCCGTCAGGACATTCTATGCTGCAAAATCTACGCCGCTTTATCACCATTTATCGGGGCTATGAGCGGCCCTTTTGGATCTCCCAGAGCTTGCTGGCGATCGCCACCCTCTTCACCCTGCTGATTCCGCTGATGACCCAGAGCCTGCTGGATGACGGCATCTTGCAGGAAGACCAGGCCGCCACCATTCAAAGCGTGCTGTGGATGGTTTTGTTTGCCGTCCTCAGCGCTGTGTTCACCATCTGGAATGGCTGGTACGCGGTGCGGTTTTCTGAGCACACCGCCCATGCGGTGCGGATGCGGCTCTACAAAAAATTTCAGACCTTTGAGTTTGGCAACCTCGATCGCTTTTCGGCCAGCGATTTGCAGGTGCGCATGAGCAGCGACATTACCGTGATTAAAACGGCTGTGCAGCTGGTGGTGCTCTACCTGGCCCAGGCCCCGGTCATGTTTGTGGGTGCGTTGATTTTGATCTATCTGAATAGCCCCGAACTGATGTGGATCTTGCTGATTGCGATTCCGGCCATTTTGGTGGTGCTGTGGATCTACATCGGCAAGGTGCAGCCCCTGTTTGAGGTGCGACAGCGGCAGCTCGACGGGGTCAACGATGTCATGCAGGAGAACTTGGCTGGCATTCGGGTGGTCAAGGCCTTTGTGCGAGGAGACTATGAAAACCAGCGGTTTGATCGGGCCAACCAGGCCCTGCGCCAGGCCAGCCTGCACCCGATGAACTACGCGATGATTTTGCAGCCCTCGCTGGTGTTGATTATCAACCTCTGTACGGCCATTGTGCTGTGGTTTGGGGGGGTAGCGCTGACCGAGGGAGTGCTGACCATTGGCAGCATTGTGGCCTTTACCCAGTACCTGGGCAGCATTTTGATGCCACTGGTGATTTTGGCCTGGGTGGCACCGCAGTTTACGGCGGCGGAGGCCTCGGCGGAGCGATTGTTTGAGGTGATTGATACGATGCCTGCGATCGCCGATGCCCCGCAAATTGGTGCGATCGTGCCGCCCGCCACTAAAGGTCGAATCGTCTTTGACAACGTCAGCTTTCACTACCCGGTGGCCGACAGCAAGAACAGCAGACCCGTTCTGCGCAATATCAATCTGACCATCGAGCCGGGGCAAACCGTCGCCTTTTTGGGGGCAACCGGGTCAGGAAAATCGACCCTGGTGAACCTCATCCCCCGATTTTATGACCCCACTGCCGGGCGAATTACGCTGGATGGCCAAGATCTGCAAGCGCTGCCCCTGGCCACCCTGCGCCAGGAGGTCTGCATCGCCCTCCAGGAGGCCGTGTTATTTAGCGGCACGGTGCGCGACAACCTGGCCTACGGTCAGCCAGATGCGACGGAGGATGAGCTGGTGGCGGCGGCGGCAGCGGCGGATGCCGATGGCTTTGTTCGCGCCATTCCCGAGGGCTACGACGCCATGGTAAAGCGGCGCGGGGCCAATTTTTCGGGCGGTCAGCGGCAGCGCCTCTCCATTGGCCGGGCGATCGCCGTGCAGCCCAGCGTTTTGATCTTAGACGACAGCACCAGCGCCCTCGATATGGCCACCGAAGCGCGGGTGCAGGCGGCCCTCAAGGCCATGATGGCGACGACGACCACGCTATTTGTGGCCCAGCGCATCAGCACTGTGATTGCCGCCGACCAGATTTTTCTGCTCGACCAGGGCGAGATTGTGGCCCAGGGCACCCACGATGACCTGCTGCAAACCAGTGCCTTTTACCAGGAAATCTATCAATCTCAGTTGGGAGGCGTACCGGCATGAAACCCTTTCTCAAACCGCGTAAACTTTTCTCTAAGTTGGGTTATCCGCCCCGGCCCTCGTCGCGATCGCGGGTTTTGCAGCGGTTGTTTGGCTACCTGGCGGCCTACCCGGCCCAACTGACGCTGATTGTGCTGCTGGTGGTGGTGGGCACCATCGCCAACCTGGTGGTGGCCTACCTGCTCGGGGTCGGCATCAACAATCTCAGCGCCCCCAGCCCCGATCTGACGGGTCTGCTACAAACCGTCACCTGGATGGGAATCGCTGGCGTGGTCAGCTGGGGGCTGCTGCTGATCGAGGGGCTGCTGCTGGCCAATATTTCCCAGAAAGCCACCTTTCAGCTGCGGCGAGACCTGTTTGAGCACATACAGACCCTGTCGCTCAATTTCTTCGATCGCCAGCCGATTGGCGAACTGATGAGTCGAGTCACCAGCGACACTGAGTTGATTTCCCAATTTTTTCAGACGGGCTTAAACCAGCTGTTTGTGAATACCGCCCGCCTGGTGTTTACTGCGATCGCCATGGTTTTGCTCGACTGGCGACTGGCGATCGCCGCCCTCACCATTGGGCCACTCATGCTGGCTTTTATTGGCTTGTTGGGGCGGGTCTCAGGCCCCGCCTTTGACCAGCTCCAGCAGGAGCTCGGCGAGCTCAATGGTCTAATGGAAGAAACCATCAGCGGCGAAAAAACGGTGATCGCCTACCGCCGCCAAGACGCCGCCGTCGCCAGTTTCGAGGAGATTAGCCTGGCCAGCCGGGAAGCCAGCGTCAAAGCGCAGTTTATTGCCCTGATCAGCCGTCCGGTGACCCTGGTGTTGACCAACCTGGACGTGGCGCTGGTGGCGCTGGTGGGCGGCCTGTTAGTGCTGCAAGGGGCCACCAATGTCGGCGTGGTGGCCACGTTTTTGCAATACACCCGCCAGTTGGCCCTGCCCTTGACCCAGCTCTCCAACCTGTTCAATGCCCTGCTGGCGGCGCTGTCTGGGGCCGAGCGGGTCTTTCAAATTTTGGATGAACAGCCCGCCATTGTCGATGCCATCGACGCGGCCCCCATGCCCATGATCCAGGGCCGGGTAGAGTTTCGCCAGGTCGACTTTAGCTATGTGCAGGGTCGCCAGATTCTGAAACACAACACCTTTGCGGCCCAACCGGGCGAAAAAATTGGCCTGTGCGGCCCCACCGGAGCGGGCAAAAGCACCATCATCAATTTGATTACCCGCTACTACGACATCGACGCCGGGGAGATTTTAATCGACGGCCACAACATTACCACCATGCAGAAAGATAGCCTGCGCCAGCAAATCGGTATTGTGCTGCAAGAGGCGTTTCTGTTTTCAGATACGGTGATGAACAATCTCCGCTACGCCCGCCTGGAGGCGACGGCGGCCGACTGCATCGATGCCGCCAAACAGGCCAACGCCCACGACTTCATCGAGCGCCTGCCCCAGGGCTACGACACCATGCTGACCGAGCGCGGCAGCAACCTCAGTCAGGGCCAGCGCCAGCTGCTGACCATTGCCCGCATGATGGTGCAAAATCCACGCATGGTGATTTTGGATGAAGCCACCAGCAACGTCGATACCCGCACCGAGCAGAAAATTCAAGAAGCGCTCGATCGGCTGATGCAGGGGCGCACCAGCTTTGTGATCGCCCACCGGCTCAGCACCATTCGCAATGCCAATCGCATTTTGGTGCTCAAAGCAGGGGAAATCATTGAGACGGGCTCCCACGATGCACTCATGCAACGGCAGGGGTTTTACTACGACCTGTACATGAGTCAGTTTAAGGGTCGGGTAGCTGCCGTGGTTTAACCTGAATTCGGGTTAAGCCTCCCTCGCTTAGAACCAGGCTAGCCTTCCCCTCCTGGGAGGGGTTAGGGGTGGGTTGGTCTGAGCCATTGCCATGCTTATCCGTAGAACATCGCCGAGTTGAAAGTTGGCTGGGTCACCGGTTCCAGGCGCAAGGGCATAGCGCATCAGCACATAGGAGCTGTAAAAGAATAAGTTCATGCTATGCATGATTCTGTTTGTCGACGTGTCTCGAATCAGGGCTGTCATCCTGGTTAACGACCGCAGAGGCTGGCCTGCCCAGGGGATGGAAATCAAACTGAACAAGCGATGTTCAATGGGGTTCCACAGCCATTGGCCGCCAGCCTCACAGAGGATCAGCCATTTGCGCGCATCGACGAACCGGGGAGGGGCCGTGCGCCGATACCACTGATTCCACCAAATTGACAACTAATCTGCCAGGGGAATGGCTAGAACTTCAGCAAAGAACGTTTTAGCTTACTACGTCACTCTATAAGAATCGTAACTGTTTATTATTACCAAACTATTTCCTGTCTAGGCTAAAACGATCACCCCTTGAATTCCTTACACCCGTGTTTGCCTCAGGCTGGCCGTTTAGCTTCATTCCATTTGCTACTACCTATTTTTTGAGGTTTTGGTGTCGCTGTAGGCACTTCATTACTGGGCTGGTATTGCTGCTGACATTGTTGGGTAGCCTGAATTCTCCGCTCGCCCAAGCAACATCTCTTGGTAACAGCCCTCATCCGGGGCAGCCTGTGCTGCTCCAGGGTGAGACCTTGTTTTATATCCAAGTTCGAGTTGGGTCTTTTCCCCCGACGGCCCGGGCCAGAGAAATTTCTAACCGCATTGAAGTGCTGGCCAAAGATGGCTCCATCGACATTAGCCAACTACGGATAAGCAGTAACGAGACAACCCAAACCGTTGATATTCGTCTGAAGGATGAAGTCATTGTCACCCTCAGCTCTGACGATGCCGCCGCAGAAAACAGCACTCAACTGGCCCTCGCCTATGACTATCGCAATGTGATCGTCGAGGCGGTTGAGGCCTATCGCCATGCTCACCAGCCCCAACAAATTGCCCTAGGGGCGATCTACTCGCTCATTCTATCTTTAGTGACCCTGGTAATGTTGCTGGGCATGTATCGTCTCGTTTGGGTGACCGATCGCAAAGTTAGAACCCTGGAAGGAACCCGAATCCAAGACCTGAGACTTTTTGGCAATACCTTATTGACGGCCGATCGCGTCGCTGATCTGATCATTGAGACCGTTCGCATTGCTCGGTTCGTGCTTGTGTTTGCCTTGATCGGCCTTTACATCAGCCTGTTGCTCAGCTTTTTTCCCTGGACCAAGCCCGTCTCGAAGGGCATCTTGCAGTATTTCCTGGTCGCAGTCAATGCCCTGTGGAACCGGTTTGTGGGCTATCTGCCCAATTTATTTTTCCTCGTTTTGATCATTGTGATTACCCGCTACGTGCTGCGCATCATTCGCTTCTTCTTTGCAGAAGTTCGGCGGGGTCGAATTGTATTACCAGGCTTTTATCAGGAATGGGCCAGACCGACTTACAACATTATTCGCTTTGCTGTGCTGGCGTTTGCAGCCACGATTGCGTTTCCCTATTTACCCGGGTCAGATACAGCTGCGTTCCGTGGGGTTTCGGTTTTCCTGGGAATTTTGTTCTCTCTGGGCTCCAGCGGCGCTGTGGCCAACTTTGTCTCTGGCATCATTCTGACCTATAGCAGGGCCTTCATCATCGGCGATCGCGTGCAAATCAGCGATACCGTGGGTGATGTGATTGAAAAAACCCTCCTCGTCACCCGCATCAATACCCCCAAAAACGTAACCGTGACGATTCCCAATGCCATGGTGTTGGGTAGCCACATCATCAACTACAGCGGCTCTAAGCGTGACCCAAGTACGCCCCCCCTTGTACTCCACACCACTATTACCCTGGGCTATGACCTACCCTGGCAGCAGGTGCATAAGGCCCTGATCACCGCTGCTCAGAAGACGGCTCTGATTTTGCCAGAACCGCCCCCGTTCGTCTTGCAAACGAGCCTGGATGACTTTTATGTCAGTTACGAACTCAATGCCTATACCGAAACTCCTGCTCAAATTCCAAAAATCTATTCAGACTTACACCAAAATATTCAGGACTGCTGCAACGCCGCTGGCATCGAGATTTTATCGCCCCACTACCAGGCCATGCGCGATGGCAATGTTCTCGCCGTGCCCGAAGTCTATTGGCCCAAAGGGTATGCCCCGCCCGGATTTCGGATTGTGCCCCTCGCCTCGCCAGAGCAAGATACGGCGAAATAACATGTCCAACTATTGACCAGGAGAAGCGATGGATGAGCCCTTTGATGAAACCATTACAGAACCGATTACCGATACGGTCAGCCGGTTGCAGCAGTGGTTGAGCGACCCCAATTTTATCAAGCTGCTCGTGGTGATCATTGGGGCCGTCATTATTGCCGTCTTTTTTCAGATTTTACGGCGATTTGCGACCCACAAAAGTCTGGATTCCGATACCCGCTATCGCATTCGTAAGTCGCTAAACCTGATGAGCTATTTGGCGACCGGGCTCTTTGCGCTGCTTGTATTTAGCGATAGCCTGGTCAGGTTCACGGTCTTTTTTGGGGTCATCGGTGCCGGGGTCGCCTTTGCCCTGCAGGAAGTGATCACCAGTTTTGCAGGGTGGGTCGCCATATCGTTTGGGCAATTCTATAAACCAGGCGATCGCGTACAACTGGGCGGCATTATGGGAGATGTGATCGATATCAGCATTCTGCGAACCACGCTGATGGAATGCGGCGATTGGGTCAAAAGCGACCTCTACAACGGCCGCATTGTCCGTATTGCCAACAGTTTTGTCTTCAAAGAACCGGTCTTTAACTATTCCGGTGATTTCCCATTTTTGTGGGACGAAATTGTGATTCCCGTCAAATACGGCAGCGACCATCACTGGGTGCGCCAAATGCTGATGCAAGCCACCCAAGACATCTGTGGTGAGTTTATCCCAACGGCCCAAGCCCATTGGAACAGTATGCTCCGCAAGTATCTGATTGAAGATTCTCGGGTCGAGCCCATGGTCACCCTAGTCACCACCGATAACTGGCTGGAATTTACCGTGCGCTACGTTGTCAATTACAAACAACGGCGGGGCAAAAAAGACGAGCTATTCACCCGCGTCTTAGATGAGTTTCTGCAACATCCTGAGCGGGCTACCTTTGCCTCAACCACCGTGCATTTGGTTGAGCTGCCCTCTATCAACGTCAGGCTAGACTCGCTCCCCTCTAACGCTAATAACCTGCCGTAGTGTGGCTTGATCTCAAACCAAGCCAACGGTTTGATAATGGAGAGAGGTAAATTGTCTACATCAGCCTCAAATACAGGGGTGACCCTACCCCTTTCCTTAAGGCAATACCCTTTCTTGAAAGCTTTTGCGATCTACTGAATTTTGGGTAGCACTTCTTGAAATAGAATCTGCAACAGTTGGCTGCCTTCCGGTCGGCTCCAATCCTGGGCGAGTTCTGCTATCAAGGTATTGGTTGCTGTTAAGACAACGCCTTCGCGCTCCATCCGTCGTCTCGACATCTCCTCAGATAGCTCGTAAGGTGAGCCAGAGGCATCCATCACCGCTTGCACCGCGTAGCCTTCTTGTACTGCGCTGATGGAGGGGTAAATCAGACAGACATCCGTTGTCACACCTGCCATAATCAGATGCTTGCGGTTCGTCTTTTTCACCGCTTGCTTGAAGTTTGGATCATGCCAAGCGTTGACAATGCCTGCTCGCTGGATTCGTTTCTCATAGATATCGGGGAGGATCGCTGCGAGTTCGGGCATGAGAGCGCCTTGCAGATTTTGCTCTTGGCTACTGGTCATGACGACTGGAATACCAAGGATTGTCGCAGTTTTTGCCAGCGCGATCGCATTGCGTTTCACCTGGTCGAGTGGAATATTCTTGATCAGTTGCATCGTGCCAACTTGGTGATCAATCAGTAGCAATGCCGAGTCTTGAGGAGTAAAAATTTTCATAGTTACACTCCATGATCATGGGCTATGGTTTGCAGATGCGCTTCTAAAAACCAGAGGCGTTTGTCGATTGCTCTTGAAAGTTCAACGTACAGGTCGTTGGTATCCATTTCACCTAACTCATTGGTTGCTTGAATGCCGTCGCGTAAAGATTTAGCATGAACGGCAAAGCGATCGGCGAGTTGAACAACGTGATCGCGACCTTCGGTAATCGTAAAGGGATACTCTGCTAAGACTGAGAACTTCGCCGCTGTGCGAGCGGTTCCCATCGCTAAACCGCCTACTGTTGTGATCCGTTCTGCAATTAGATCAATGTGATCTTCTAGTTCTGTGGCTAGTTCATCAAACAGGGTATGGAGTTGATAGAAGTCCAATCCTTTCACGTTCCAGTGGGCTTGCTTGACTTGAGTTTTGAGATCAAGTGCGGTTGCTAAGGTTTGATTTAACAGGTCGATGACTTGCGATCGCACCTCTACCGGAATATCAATGCGGGTGAGATAAAGCGGCTGATTTTTCAACATCGCTGGCTTTTCGAGATTGGGATGGCTCAAAGCTGTGTTTTTGACTTGTGATTTAGTCTAAATGGGATGATACTGTTTGTCGCTGATGTAACGATCAGGTTATGGCTCTATCTGACGATCAGGGTGGCGCTCTGACCTAGCGATCGAGTCATTTCCCTAACTTTCGGTCAGGGATGGTTGACTGATAGCTTGAGAGAGCAGGATAGACGTTTGTGACCTCTGACCGCTCTGGTGAAGGGTTTCGCCTTCCGTTGGCCACAACAAAGTAGAGGAAGCGACAAAAACTCTACACCGTTTGTCCTGTAGATTTGCACTGTCTAGATCTGTGGCATCGCTCTCCTTCCAGACCCAGTAATGGAACACAGCGGTATAACTTCCGTCCAGTGCAGTCTGATCGCGATCGCGGATTGAGAGGCGTTAGCACATTGGCTATCCACCTGTCACTTAAATCTAAAAGATATGCTGACAGTTGTCGCTAATCCAGCGATCGGTTTTTGATTCTATCTTGTAATGGAAGCTGCGCTTCTATCAGGAGATCGAGCCATTTCCCTAACGTTTGGTCAGGTGGCATCATCAAGGCAAGCAATAGATGCCTGACAATGACCGACATCGGCACTTCAGTCTCTCTCACGGCTCAAGTTTCGTCTAAGGTAATCAAGCCATGTTTGAGGGCAAACATCACTGCTTGTAAGCGATCGCTCACACCCAATTTACTGAGCAAATTATTGATGTGAAACTTGACGGTTCCTTCGGCGATTTGCAGTGCAGCAGCAATGTCTCGATTGTTCATGCCCTTGGCAATCAGTTTTAGGATATCGCGTTCGCGATCGCTGAGATTGGGTTGTTCCATGCGGGCAGCAAGTTTGGCGGCGATCGGGATGGGAATGTGGCGTTGTCCGCCACCGACGGTGCGAATCACTTCTAGCAACTCTTTGCAGGGCGTATCTTTGAGCAAGTAAGCTTTGGCTCCAGCACGGAGTCCTTGATAGATCTGTTCATCGGTGTCGTAGATGGTCAACATGATGAGGCAGGCGGTGGGAAATTCGGCGCGAATGGCTACGATCGCTTCGATACCAGTGATCTGCGGCATCTGAATATCGAGGAGGGCAATGTCGGGCTGATGCTGGCGAAATAGAGCGATCGCTTCTTGTCCGTTATTGGCTTGTGCCACGATCGACATATCGGCTTGATCATCAATCACGGCAGCCAGTCCTTCCCGCACAATGGGATGATCGTCCGCAATCAGAATCCGAATGGGAGCAGCGGCTGGAGTCATAGTTTTAAGGGGTCGTTGATAAAAGAATCTCGATCGTGGTGCCCTGTCCAAGTTCGCTTTTGATTTGTAGGGTTGCGCCTAAGCGATCGGCACGTTGTTGCAGTCCAATTAAGCCAAAGCCCTGGGGAATGTGCTGTTGATTGAAGCCGCGTCCATTGTCGCGGATGGAGAGTTGAATCTGTTGATGATCGTAAAACATGAGCGTCAGATCTAGCCGTTCGGCTTCCGCGTGGCGCAGGACATTGGTAATTGACTCTTGCACCATTCGCAGCAGGTTCATGCCGAGGTCAGGGTCGAGCAGGAAGGGGGTGCCGAGTTGGGTGTAGTGCGCCTGTAGGGGCGTTGAGGTCGTCATTTGTTGCAGGATTTGCGGCAGCAGAGTGGCGAGATCGCGGTATTCGCTGCCGGCTTGGGAGAGGTTCCAGACGGAGCGGCGGGCTTCGGCGAGTCCCTGTTGGGCCAAGGTTTTGGCGCGATCGCGGTGATACTGGGCTTTGTCGGGGTTTGGCTCGGCGAAGTAGTCGGCAGCTTGCAGTTGAGTGAGGATGCCGCCGAAGGATTGGGCGAGGGTATCGTGGATTTCGCGGGCGATGTGGTTACGCTGTTGTTCGGCTTCGAGTAAGGCTTGTTGAGCCAGTCGCAGTTCGGTAATGTCCAGTTGCGATGCCCAACCGCCGATCGCATAGCCATCTTTGATCATCGTCATTACATTGTTTAGGAAATAGCGCGGGTTGCCGCTAAGATCAGTCTCGTGTGATTCAATACTATGAGATTGATAGCCGCTCTCGACATATGCTTTTAAAAAGGCTCGATTTTGCTCTGATTCTGCTACATGAAAATCCGTTAGCCGCAAACCAACTAAGTCTTCTGGATTATCTTTTCCATACATGGCGGCATACGTTGTGTTGGCTTCAGCAACTCGCCAGTGACGATAAATTAACTCTATTTGCTGATCAATAGACAAGTGAATGGAAATTAGTTGATCAAACTCAAATCGATAAATTCCTTCGCTGCTGATTTCAAACAAGGTGCGATAGCGTTCTTCGGATTCGGTGAGACGATCGATCGCTTGCTGCAACTCTCCATTCAGCCGTTCGAGTTCCTGCGATCGCTCCTGTTCTGCTCTTAGCAGGGCTTGTTGAGCCAGTCGCAGTTCGGTGATGTCGAGTTGCGATGCCCAACCACCGTAGACATAGCCATCTCTAATAATGCTGGTGACGTTATTCAGAAAATAGCGTGGATCACCGTGGCGATCGTGTTCTTCAGATTCATAGTTCCGAATTTGATGTTTATTTTTAACCCAGGCACTAATAAAAGCTAAGTTTTGCTCTGATCCTTCGATGTGCATCTCATCCAACATCCTCAAGCCGACCATAGCCTCTGGACTTTCAAATCCGTACATCGCTGCAAGAGTTTGGTTGCCTTCAGCATGGTAAGCGTGGCGAAGAACTAATCTTATCTGCTCATTTTCAGGCAATGTTAGAGAAATGGGTTGATCAAACTCAAAGCGATAAATACCTTCACTGCTGATTTCAAACAAGGTACGATAGCGTTCTTCGGATTCAGTGAGACGTGCGATCGCCTTTTGCAATTCCCCATTTAACCGTTCGAGTTCTTGCGATCGCTCTTGTTCCGCCTGAAGTAATGCTTGCTGTGCCTCTCGCAGTTCCGTAATATCGATTTGTGTTCCCCAACCGCCTGTGACGCGATCGTTCTCGATAAAACCGAATCCGCTGTTAAGAAAATACCGTCTTCGTCCGGTCACATCTATTTCTTCTGACTCAGCATTCCGGATGCGATAGCCATTTTCAGCCAAAGCGGTAATAAATTGTTGATTCTTCTCTGACTCAGCAATATGTACTGCCGTCAATCTGATACCTACTGCATCATCACCTTTCGCTAAACCATACATTTCGGCAAAGACATCATTGGCTTGAGCAATAGACAATACCCCGGACAAAAAATTGCCCTCGATATTACCTGTAAGCCAGAGCCTACGTTGCTCAAAGTATTTAAATCAATGTCAGCCTGAAAACTAACCTTGATTTAAATAGGAAATTGCTAGAGTGATTGCCCTGTAAGCCTTATAGCGTCGTTGCTAAAACTGTCCGGACTGTTGAATAGAGTAATGCTGATAGAATTGCTTGACCTGTTCTTCGATAGACAAATTTAGTGAGACAGGTGGATCGAGTTGCCAGCGATAAATGCCTTCGTTGCTGATCTCGAACAGCGATCGATACAACGCCTCCGATTTTCGCAGTTCCTCATCCTTTGCCTGACGCTCGATCGCCGCTGCAATGCTATCTGCCGCAATCCTCAAAATCGCAATTTCCGCCTCATCAAACCGTCGCGGCTCTCCACAACTATCAAAGCCGATTAACCCCCAAAACTTCCCTTTGCTCATAATGGGAACCATCAGCATTGATGTATTGCCTTGTTCTTGAAAGATATGTTGAGCAATCTGATTCGATAAGTTCGCAACCAGAAAATTTTGAATTTCTCCCTGCGATAATGGGTCGTAAATTTCTCTAAAATGCTCGACAGGTGAAGCAGGTACAAACTCAGATGTAATCTCAATTGTTTCAGAAATTCCAAACATGCACCACTCAGAGAGAATAGTTGCGGCTTGCTCCTGAGAAGTTGGATGCAAAACATCCTGGATAATCGCACATCGATCGCTCCCCGATGCTTCGCCTAACAGCCGCACCACATCCGGCAGAACGGTAGTGTAGTCGGGCGATCGCAGCAGCAAATTGGCAACCTCCGCGATCGCACCCAGGAGTGAGGCTTGCTGAGACTGCGATCGGGGTTGACGTAGGCGATCGTTGTCTTGCTTCAGTTGGGCGAGTTCTGATTGGAGGCGATCGCGCTCGGTGATTAAGCGATCGTTTTCTTGCTGAAGTTGGGCAAAAGTTGAGTGAGACATCGGTTGATTAACATCAGTTTACGGTTAACTGACCTAAGTACTGTAAGATTTTCAGAACCTCATACAAATTATTGCGGTACTGCGATCGGGTTGAGAATAAATCGGAAATTCCATACTGTCCATGCCAAACTTTGACAAATAAATAGCTACTCCCGTTCATCACCATGCCATACAGTGGAGCGTCTTGGTTTGGAGAAGCCGCCATATAAGCCAGAGTTTGGGGCAATGCCAGTTCTAAATCAAACGTCGTTCTTTTCGACTCAATTAAAACCACCCACAATCGTTCCTGTAATACCAACGCATCTATGCGCCCACTCAAAACCTCATCATTCTGCCCCAATGCCTCAATCTGAACGGCAACCTCTGCCCGAAATTTATAGGGAGCCTGATAAAACCCTGCCAACTCCATTAATGGCGATAGCACCACCATTTTGATCGTTTCCTCTAAAAGAATTCCGTCCGAAACCTGATAAAGGTAGTTTTGTCGCACCTGATCAAGCCTGACTTGAGTTTCCTCCGTTAGGGACGGCAAAGCAGTCAGCCATTCTGTGAAAAATTCGCGATCGCTACTCAGCGTCAGCCCTAGTTTCTCTTGAACCTGGCGAAAGGTGGTGATGTCTTCTGAAATTGCCAAAACGTTAGTCATCCTTCACTCCTAGCTCATCCTCTTGACTTTACCCGCAACCTATCCCTCGACCAACCTAGCCAATCGGTTAGGTTTCATCCTCTCCCACTGATCGGTCAGCATTCGACCGAGCGATCAGTCAGAAATTGGGAGTCTCCCTTTTAAAGTAAATGACAACGCTCATAACTTAACCAGGTTTGTGACGATGCACCCCAAAAGGAGAGCAAACCCGCGATGAAAGCCATTCAAATCCATCAATATGGCGGTTCAGAAACCCTGACCTATGAAGACATTCCACGTCCTGAACCCGCCCCAGAACAAGTCCTAGTTCGCATCCATGCCGCTGGCATCAACCCGATCGATTGGAAGATCCGCCAAGGCTGGCTGAAGGAAGTTTTTCCCTACCCATTCCCGCTCGTCTTAGGCACTGATATGTCAGGCGTGGTTGAAAAAGTAGGTGCAGAAGTTACCACACTTCAGCCCGGACAGGCAGTATACGGCTTAGTAGACATGACCCTTTCCGGTGCCTATGCAGAATATGGACTCGGCTATGCAACCACGATCGCACCCAAACCCCAAACCCTCAGCCACCTCGAAGCCGCAGCCGTTCCCGTCGTTGCCCAAACCGCCTGGCAAGCACTGTTTGAAGTCGGCAACCTGCAAGCTTCCCAGTCTGTCCTGATTCATGCCGCCGCAGGCGGTGTCGGTAGCTTTGCCGTCCAGTTCGCCAAAGCGAAAGGACTGACCGTCATCGGCACCGCTTCAGCCCAAAATCTAGAATTTGTCCGATCGCTCGGAGCCGATACTGTCATCGATTATCATACCTCTGACTTGAGCGCCGCCAGAGGCGTAGACATGGTGTTAGATCCGATCGGCGGCGACACCCAAGCCCGATCGTGGGAATTGCTCAAACCAGGCGGTATTCTCGTTTCCACGGCTGCCCCACCCGATCCGACTTTAGCTGAAAAACACCAAGTGCGCGGCACGATGATCATGGTACAACCGCGATCGCAACTCTTGAGCGACATTGCGGCATTGATTGATGCGGGCAAAGTCAAACCCAAGGTCAGCCAAGTCTTTCCCCTAGCCGCAGCCCGCCAAGCTCAAGAACTGAGTCAACAAGGACATACTCGCGGCAAGATTGTGCTGCAAGTGGTCTGAGAGAGCGGCATCAGCGCACCGGTTGTAAAAAAAATTAGGAGGTCACAGTGGTAGCAGATAGTGCCCGGGTGTTGATTGTTTACGATTCTCTGCAAGGGCATACTGACCTTACCTCGAAAAAGTGGACATTTCCGAAGAGTCGACAAGGAAGGAGAATGTTCAGATGAGCCAAAAACCGCGAAGGACATTTACAGACGAGCAAAAAGCAGAAGCTGTACGCATCGTGGGCC
>NZ_JADEWX010000356.1 GCF_015207395.1 Nodosilinea sp. LEGE 07088 | reverse complement strand
TGGTTTGGTAGGATGCAGGAAACATATTGGTTTAGGGGAGCTGCACTGAGGCTCCCTATTTTTTGTCCCCTTTATTGTCTCAAAGCCCTGTACCGCATGACGTTGAGTACCCTTGTCACCCGTTAAGTAGATGAAGGTGTCGTTGTCAGCGGCGGGCAGACCGTACTACAGCTGACTGAGGGAGGCGAAACCGAGGCCCGCATTGGCCTGCCCGCCGATGGGGCAAAGGCTGTCTCTGTGGGCAGCACCCAGACTGTGGCCGTCGGCGACAGTACCTTCTCCGCCACGGTCACCGCGCTGCTGCCCGAGCTGGACTCCACCAGCCGCACCGTTACTGTCGTGCTGAGCCTCGATACCCCAGCGGAGCTAACCCTGGGTCAAACCGCCCGGCTGGTGCTGCAAGACACTCAGCCCACCGCCGGGTTTTGGCTGCCCGCCACCGCTCTAGTGCAGGGAGAGCAGGGGCTGTGGTCGGTGTACGTGGCCGACGCCAGCGAAGATACCACCACGGCGGCCCGCCAGCCGGTGGAGATTGTCTACACCGAGGGCGATCGCGTGCTGGTGCGGGGCCTAGTAGAGGCGGGCGATCGCGTGATTACGTCCGGCACTCACCGAGTCGCGCCGGGTCAAGCCGTTAGCGTCCTCTAGCTGAGGGATTCTCGCGATGCCAGCGCTGCTAACGGATAGCACTACAGGGCCACAGGCCAGTCGCTTTTTGCCCGGCCAAAGGACGCCCCACAGAGCCGATACACTTGCGGTAAGTTCACACAACTTTCTATGCGAGGCGATCACTATGACCGGGGTGCCCACACCAGGTCTCGACCTGATCAAAACCTTTGAGGGCTTGAGCTTGCAAGCCTATCCAGATCCTAAAACCGGAAACTTGCCCATTACCATCGGCTGGGGTTCGACCCGCGATAAGAATGGTCAGCCCTTTAAGCTGGGCGATCGCATCAGCCGGGAGGAGGCCGACGAGATGCTGATGACGCAGGTCGCCAACACCTATCTGCCACCCCAGCGGCGCATCCCCAGCTGGGACAGTCTAAATGACAACCAGCGCGGGGCGATTTTGAGCTTTGCCTACAATCTGGGCGCCAATTTCTACGGGGCCAGCGGCTTTGAAACCATTTCGCGGGTGTTGCGAAACCAGGACTGGCAAGACCTCGAGGCAGCCCTGATTCTCTACCGCAACCCCGGCACCAGTGTAGAAGAAGGGCTGCTGCGCCGTCGCCTCTCGGAGGCCAACGTGTTTCTCGCCGGTACGCCCGGGGTTGCCCTCAGCCCCGTCGGGCAAACCTACCTGGCGAGCGGGCGCACCCCCAGCGGCGGCTCCAACCTCAGTCTAGAGGCCCAGGCCTATCTGGCCAATCGGCCCAGGATTTCGAAGGACGGCGCTGGGGGCGGTGCTGGGGGTGGCGCTGCGGGCGGTAGTGCTACCGTTACCCCAGGCATGCGACTCTTGGCCCTGACCAATCCCTACCTGACGGGACAAGATGTGCAGAAGCTTCAGTCTGATCTGGTGCGCTGGGGGGCGCAGATCACCCCCGACGGCGTGTTTGGCCCCGCCACCAAGCAGGCGGTGGAGCAATTTCAGCGATCGCAGGGGCTGGTTGCCGATGGCATCGTCGGTCCCCAGACCTGGGCCTTTTTGCAGCGACAGCCCTCCCCATCCCGGTCCTCGACAGCTCAAGTGCTGCGACTCACCCATCCCTTTACGACCGGCGATGCGGTGCGGACGGTGCAGCAGGCCCTAGTCCGAGCCGGTATTGCGATCGCTACCGACGGCGTATTTGGCCCCGCTAGCGATCGCGCCGTGCGTCAGTTCCAGGCCAGCCGGGGCCTGGTCGCCGACGGCGTAGTCGGCCCCCAGACCTGGGCCTTGCTTCAAAATCCAGGGCAAAATCAGGCCCCCGCCCCGCCTGCGGCCCCACCCATGCCCTCCTTTATTCGAGTGC
>NZ_JADEWX010000123.1 GCF_015207395.1 Nodosilinea sp. LEGE 07088 | reverse complement strand
GTATAAGAGACAGCCCGCCCATAGCCCGCCACAATCACGTGGTTGCTCAGGTCTTCGGGCACCGACAGCAGGGTGGGTTCCTCCGCCTGGATCAGGTAATCTTGGAGCACTGGCAGCGCGTGGAGCCAGTCCGCCACGCGGGGGGCCAGGTTAATCCACAGGGGGGTAAGCATGAGGGAAATGGCGATCGTGCCCAGCAACAGCGAGTAACGCTGCTCAGTAATCAGCCCCATTTCTAGACCCACCAGGGCCAGCACAAAGGAAAATTCGCCGATTTGATTCAGCCCAAAGCTGGCCTTGACCGCTGTTTTGAGTGAATAGCCAAAGCCCAGCACAATGGGCAAAATAACCAGCGCTTTGCCCACCATAATCAGCGCCACCAGCTCCAAAATTCTGCCCAGGTTGTGAATGATTAAATCGGGATCGATCAGCATGCCAATGGAGGCAAAAAACAGGCAGGCAAAGGTGTCGCGCAGGGGCAGAATTTTGCCCAGAGCCTGGTCGGCGGAGTCAATTTCAGAAATCATTAGCCCCGCAACGAAGGCCCCCATGGCAATGGACAAACCCAGTTTAGAGGTCACCCAGGCGACGCCGAGGCAGAGGGCCACGACCGTGAGCAAAAATAGCTCGCTGCTCTCGGTGGCAGCAATGTGCTGAATCAGGCGGGGCACCACCCAGCGGCCCAGGGCGATCGCCCCGGCCAGAAACAGCAGAAATTTTAGTGCCGCTACAGCCAGTGCTAGTTCCAGGGCATCGGGCTGGTTGAGCACGGGTAAGACCGCCAGCATCAGGCCCAGGGCAATATCTTGGGAAATCAGCAGGCCCAGCATCACCTGGCCATGCACGGTGGCGGTTTCGCCGCGATCGGTGAGGGTTTTGAGCACCACCGCCGTGGACGACAGCGACAGCACCAGGCCGAGAAAGATGCCTTGCAGGGGGGAGTTGGCGGTGCCCGACAGTAGCGAGACTGAACACACCAGCAGGGTGGTCAGGCCAATTTGCAACAGGCTGCCCTGGATTGCGATCGCCCGCACCCGCTTTAGTTCCGTCAGCGAAAACTCGACCCCGAGGGCAAACAGCAAAAAGGCGATCCCCACCTCGGCTAGAGCCTGAATTTGCTCGACATCGGTTTGTAGCCCCAAGCCAAAGGGGCCGATAATCAGCCCGGTCATCAGATAGCCTAAAAGCGCTGGCTGCTTGAGTCGGTGGGCGATATATCCGCCCATCGCAGAGCATCCCAGCGCCAGCGTCAGATCGAGGACAAAATTCGGTTCAGCGGTCATACAAGCACAATAGAGCAGAGAAGCGCCTAAAGAACCCCCAACCCCCGACTAGATGTCGCCGGGGGGCTGAGGTAACGCTGGGAGGGCAGAGAGAGGGAACTGGGCAATCCAGCGGAGCCCGCTTACCGGTAAGCCAAGCATTGTCTCTATTGTTACTAAAAATGGCGGGTTGTGCCGTCGATTGCGGGAGTGCGTCGTTCGTGGTTCAGAGCGCTATAAAAGTCCCCGATAGTTAGTTAAGCCGTGAGGTAGCCAGCCGTTATCGAGGCATCAATGATATCTAGCACCAGGGGCCATAATTCGGGGGCACCCTGCTCTACAGGGGCCATGCGCGTCATCACCTGGGCGCGGCTGATGCCGTGCTGCTTCCAGGTGCCGCCGCCGGTTTGCCAGTTGTGCAGCAGCGGCTGAATGCGATCGAGGGATGCCGCAAAGCGAGCAGTTGGGGTGGTTTGGGCTTCAAACTCGTCCCAGAGTTGGCGGAGTCGTAGACCTTCGGGCGCTGGCAGTAGGCCAAAAATGCGATCGGCGGCCTGACGCTCGCGTTCGGCTTTATCGTCATGGCCAGCGGCGTCGTAGCAAAACGTATCCCCAGCATCGATTTCCACCAGGTCGTGGATGAGCACTTGCTGCATTGCCTGCTGTAGGTCTACTCCACGGGGAGCATACTCGGCCAGCACTAGCGCCATCATGGCCAGGTGCCAGGAATGCTCGGCGCTGTTCTCGCGGCGGGAGGCATCCATCAGCTGGGTCTGGCGTAAGACCTGCTTGAGGCGGTCGATTTCGACTACAAACGCGATTTGTTGCTGCAGCCGTTGGTGGGTCATGGGAGGTTAGTGCTATGCTAGAGGTGACTCGGACCCATGCGGTCTCAACGCCCAAATCATGTCAGGACCGGAAGGTAGCAGCATTACGGGATGCTTGTGACAGGCGTGGACTCCGGGTCTTTTGCGTTTTGGCCGCTTGCTCCATCTCATCTATTTGCCCATAGTCGGATGGTGACGGGTTTCCCTATCATAAGGGCGGCTTTGCCCCCCTGGTTATTCAGTCGCTGCTGTCGATACGCTAGATCAGTATGCCGAATAAGAGGAGGCCGCTGGCTATGGCTGGTTTCGGAGATTTAGTTAAAAAAGCCTTTTATCTGGGGGTCGGAGCCGCCTCCTACGCTGGTGAGAGGGCGGGCGATACCCTGAAGGATTTGCAATCGCAAACCCAAGCTATCGTCAACGAGCTGGTGGCCCGAGGCGAAATGACGGCGGAAGAGGCCCAGCGTCTGGTCAACGATATGGTGAATCGTGCCCAGGATGCGGCGGCAGTTTCCCCAGAGTCACTCCCTCGGCCAATCGAAATTTTGGATGATGATGCGCCGAGTCAGGCCGATGCTCAAACTGAAACCCTGCGTGCTCAAGTCGCCGCGCTGCGTCAAGAGCTAGACAACCTGAAGCAAAAGTCGAGCAGCTAGCCCCATGGATGACTGGTCTAAGCAATTTTTGGATGCTGTCAGTGGCGCGGTCAATGATCTAACCCAGCAGATGGCCGACAATACAGAGCGTTGGCTAGACAGCATGACTGAGCAGCTAGCTAGCGCTTCAGAGACGCTGGTGCAGGTGACGGATGAGTGGGCTGAGCAGGTGCAAGCAGCGGTAGATCCTGAAATCGATCGCGTTGTGAGCGAGCTGAACCAGGTGCTAGAGCCGTTTCAAGTTTCTTTTAATGCTCAATTGGATGACGTCGTCGATCAGCTCGATGAGGTACTGAGCCCGTTAGTCTTAGGATTGTCAGGCCTGGATCAGTGGTTTGAGGAGGCGTCAGGGCCTATTAACAGCACCCTAGAGCCACTCCTACAAAATTACCCAGCCTGCGTCGGCTGCCGCAATTTCTATGGTCAGGCTTACGGGGGTAATACCCTAGTGTGCGCTATGCACCCCTACGGCCCCGAGGAAGAGCGCCATTGCGCTGATTGGGAATCGGTTTGGCCACCGTCTTCGAATGATGGATGACGGTGTAGATCGCCCGGTACGGATCTCGCTGATCAGTAGCGTTGCCGGGTATATCCTAAGGCTGACGGGTCAGCAGCGGGAAAAAGTGACCAACGGGGCCTTGACCTTGACCGATCGCCAGGGCGTGCTTGAGGGCATTAGTCACATAGTCTTTGGCAGATCTGACGGCGGTCAGGGGATCTTTGCCCAGGGCTAGATGGGCTGCGATCGCAGCCGATAGCGTGCAGCCGGTGCCATGGGTATGGAGGGTATCGACAGGTAACGTCGTGAGCACCGCTGCTTCCTGCCCGTCGAACCAAACATCGGTACCGCGCAGGTCGTGGGTCATGCCACCCCCCTTCACCAGCACTGCTGCCGGGCCGAGCCCATAAATTTTGCGCGCGGCGGCTTTCATGTCGGCTAGGGTTGAGATCTCTAACCCGCTCAGTAACTGGGCTTCATAGCGGTTGGGGGTGAGAATCTGGGCCTGGGGAACTAGGCGGCGAGTCAAGAAGGTGACGGCATCATCGTCAATGAGTTGGGCACCGGTACGCGATACCATAACTGGGTCTACCACTACGGGCACGGGGTTAGACAGCGAGCTGAGAGCTGTCGCTACCGCCTCAATAATGCCCTGGTTGAGCAGCATCCCGGTTTTGATCGCCTGTACACCAATATCCTCGACGACGGCGTTGAACTGGGCCACAACGGCCTCGGGCGGCAACGCATCTACCCGCGTCACTCCCAGAGTATTTTGGGCGGTGACGCAGGTCAGGGCACTGGTGCCGTGGACACAGTGAAACGAAAATGTGCGCAAGTCAGCCTGAATACCAGCGCCGCCACCACTGTCAGAACCAGCAATGGTGAGAGCCACTGGCCAAGCAGAACGTTCACCTATGGACATTAGCGATTGTTGTTGGGCCGCCGCCGCTGCAAGAACTCAGGAATATCTAACCCGGCACCGAGACCGCTGCCGCCACTGCTAGCCGGGGGGGCAATGGGTGGGGCCGATAGACTGCGCTTAAAGGGGGTCACGCGAGCCACCTCTAACTCAGGCTGAGCCGCACCTTGACTATTAAAGCCAGTGGCGATGACGGTAATACAGACTTCGCCCTGCATGCGTTCGTCAATGACGGCCCCAAAGATAATGTTGGCATTGGGGTCAACCCCCTCATAGATAATTTCGGCGGCCGCGTTGACCTCGTGAAGGGTGAGATCAGCCCCGCCTGTGACGTTAAAGACGGCTCCAGAAGCGCCGTCGATGGACGACTCTAGCAGAGGCGATGAAATGGCGGCGATCGCGGCTTCCCTGGCCCGCGATTTTCCAGATCCTGTGCCAATGCCCATCAGGGCGGTTCCGGCATCGGCCATGACGGCCCGAACATCGGCAAAATCGACGTTGACTAGGCCAGGGATGGTAATAATGTCAGAAATCCCCTGCACGCCCTGGCGCAGAATATCGTCGGCGGTACGAAATGCCTCCTGTACCGGCGTTTGCTCTGAAATCACCGAGAGCAGTTTGTCATTGGGAATGATTATCAGCGTATCCACTCGACCCTGAAGGGCGGCAATTCCCTCATCGGCCTGGTTCATGCGGCGACGGCCTTCAAACGTAAAGGGGCGGGTGACGACGCCGACGGTTAAGGCTCCCGCTTCTTTAGCGACCTCAGCGACGATCGGGGCCGCCCCCGTACCCGTACCGCCACCCATGCCAGCGGTGATAAAGACCAGGTCAGACTCTTCGAGGGCCGCCGCAATTTCTTCCCGTGATTCTTCGGCGGCTTTTTGCCCAATGGCCGGGTTACCCCCAGCCCCTAGCCCCCGGGTCAGCTTTTGACCAATGTGTAGGCTATTGGTCATGTGGGTGTTGTCAAGCGCCTGAGCATCGGTATTAACCGACCAGAACTCAATGCCGGCGAGGCCACTGCTGATCATGCGATTAACGGCGTTGCAGCCGCCGCCGCCAACCCCAATAACCTTAATGCGAGCGACACTGTTGGGCAAAGCCGTGTTGTTGGTGTACGTTTCTCCGGGCATAGCGTTGGCATTATGGGGTTGACTGGAGTTAAGCTCGTCGCCAGGGGTAAACGGGTTAGACGGGCTAGCAAAAGCATTTACAGCATTAGCTGAGGGCCGCATATCGGATGACACAGTGTCAGCTTGGTGAGATGAGTAAGACTCATGATCAGCGTTGCTGTGGCCAGCACCGTTGCCTTGAGGGTCATCGGGGAGCATAGCGTTGGAGGCTGTAGACAATATTAATTACTCATACTAGATAATCGAAGATAGCACCTAAGTCCTAAAAATCTAAGCCCCGGCTAATTCTAGACAACTATAGAGTACTTCGCTCGAAAAAAACACATCACCTTGGCAAGTCTTAAACTACCTGATTTAGCCCCTGGAATCAGGATAGGACCTGCCTCAATCTGAGCTATGGGGGTCACGCCGAGCAGCAGCACCATCGTTTCGGTGGGGGAAACTTAGGATCGTAACCCTGTCACTAGGGCTAGTTGCCGCTATCGGTAGGCGATTCTGCGGCATCTGGAGGGGATGTCTCAACCACAGCGACGGAGGGAGCATTGGGGTTGCTGAGGTCGATGCGAGCCACCTCAGCGGCAGCGAGTTGGCTCGGCAGGTTTCTCATCTTGTCGAGGGTGGCCAGTTGCTGCCCTAGAGCGGGGGAATAAGGGCCCAGATAAACGGTGCCCAGTGCGGTTTCTAGCACGAGGTTGTTGGGGTCGTGCCAGTTGAGCTCACTAATGGCCACTGGACTCGTGCTAATTGTCTCGTAGATTTGTGGCCAGTAGCGCTGGTATTGAGGTTGAATGCCACGAATTTCTAGGGTGGGGAGCTGGGGTGAGGCGCTGCCCAAGCCAAAGCTGCTCAAGGGCATCCAGGCTCCATGGGCATCGAGAAACCCGGCCTGGAGGTACTGGGTATGGGTGCCCTCGGCACTATCGCCGGGCTCTACTATGGCTACTGGCACGCGCTCTTGCACATGCACATTTAGCCTTGGGGGCAGTAGCTGTCGGGTGACGGTAGCGGTAACAATCGGGCCGCGATCGCGGAGTTGTCGGGCCAAAACCTCAGGCTCTACCTTCATCAGCGGCTGGGGATAGCTCAGCGGCATCAGGGATTGCACCATCTCATCGCTGAGTAAATGGTTGCCGGTCACATTGATCTGCCTGGGGGTATGAATCAACCACACTGGGCGGGTGACCCCCCAAAAAATAGCGGCTGTGAGCCCAGAAAGAGCCCAAAACCGCCACAGGACTTGGATAATCAAAACTCTCCGACGACGGCGCAGCGATTGTCGGCGGGTCTGGAGGGTGTCGCGAGAAAGAGAAGAAACGCGGGTCATGGCATTGACAGTGGGGACGAGGTCAGCCCAGAGCTGGAGATTTGCCACAAAATGCGAGTGCGATCGGATCGAGAGGGCCAAAACTGCCGCTATTTCTGGTCTGCCTTCAGGCTGATGCCGATTTTAGCGCCTGTAGAGATTCCTGCAACGCTTTTTCCCAGCGCTGGGCTAAATTGCTTTCTGTAAAGGGAATCCGGTAGGTTTCCCCGCTGGCTGTAGCCAAAACTAGATCCACGTTGCCCTTGGCCTGGGGAGCGGTCTCATCTACCGAGACAGCTTGGCCGTTGATCTCCAGCCTCAAGTCGGTGACTGACGTCAGCGAGAGCTGGGCGAGATTGACGGGCCCCTGACGAGTAGGTTGCCCCCAGGTCAGATCGTCGCCTCGCTGCCCCAACATCGATTTAATGTCGTACTTACTGCGGTCAAACTCGGTGGCCCAGGCTTCGTAGGCCTGTACCTTTTGGAACTCATGCCAGCCTGCCCAAGCTAAACCAATAAACACCCCCAGCAGGGGTAACCATAGCAGTCCTCGTTCCATAGGATGGGGTCTATCTACCTCAAGAGTTAGGCGTCAGGCGCAGGGCGATCGCGCCTACACAACCATGACTGGATCTTACCCGCTAGACGAGGGTCGTGACCCGTCTACAACGTACCTAGATCACAGCCATCCTCAAGGTCTTAAGAGTATTCCACCTAAAAAACATCCCGATCAGGAACGCGAACTCGGCTCACTGGGCCGGTCGCGGAGAGACACCGGATAGGTATTTAGTTGGAACACTCTAAGGCTGACTGTCCTCGGTACCTGAATCGATACTGTAGATTGTAAAGTCTTGCAACGGCTATCGACAGAATTTCCTGACTCCATGAAACAGTGGGCCTAGGCAATTGACGTTACCATTCAATACATTTTTACGGAGGCTGGTACATTGGCATTCTTACCGATTTTGGCCGCAGTTCCAACTACGCTCACCTGGAGTCCTAAGGTGGCCGTCGTGATGATCGTTTGCAATATTTTGGCTATTGCCCTGGGTAAGTTCACCATCAAGTACCCCAGCTCACCGCCAGCGATGCCCTCTCCTAACCTTTTTGGCGGCTTTGGCCTGCCTGCGGTACTGGGCACGACGAGCCTTGGTCACCTGCTAGGGGCCGGCGTTATTTTGGGCATGGCTAATCTAGGCGCTCTATAGGTCGGCTAGGTTTTGTCATGGCATGTTCGACGGTGAGGATGTTGGTTGATTAGCTGGCATCCTCACTGTGTTTGGGGATGGGGTCAGTGAGCCGGTGGGCTTGTGCTGCGATCAAAACCTCGCTAGCCTGGAACTGTTTTGATGTCCCCAGGTCACTATGCCAACCGGAGCTCTCTACGCGATCGCCTATGCGGCCCTTTCTGCAATCGGCGGTCTGATCGGCTATATCCAAGCCCGTAGCCAGGCCTCACTAGTGAGCGGGCTAGTGAGTGCGCTGCTGCTGTTGGTGGGGGCGTGGCTTTGGCAGGCAGGGGTCGCTGGCGGTGCTGGCATGGCCATGGGCGTCACGGCTGCCCTAGTGATTATTTTCATTCGTCGCTGGATGCAAACCCGCAGGGCTATGCCAGCCGTCATCATGATTGTGGCGGGGGTATTGGCCTTTGTCGGCATGGGGTTTTCCCTACTGGGAGGCCAATAGTCGCTGGCTGAAGACTGGCCCCATAGGTCGGTGATCTCGGCATTGCCTAAAACTGCTTTCAAAGAGAATTTTCAGAGTCCCCCGCGCTAGATGAGCCGGCGCTAGATGAGCCAGAGGACGAAGTAGGTGCCTTGAGCAAATCTGCTGCGGAAACGCCCTCGGTTTGGTTGCCAAACCGCCACAGGGCGGCGATCGCTTCGGCCTGGGTGACGCCCTTCTGGGGCTGAAAGAGGGTGGTGTAGCCAAAGGCGCGGCGAATATTGGCAAAGTCACCGTTTTGGCTGTCGGCCAGTACGGCCCGCAGAGCCAGGGGTTCAATTTTGGCCACATCCTGAAAGCCCCACGTGCTCGTCACCGCATCAGCTGTGGTCGTGGGCAGTGGCGTGCGCAAGTCCAGCGGGGTCTTCCACAGCACCAGGGTTTCGCGGGTGAGCGGGGCATCAGGGCGAAAGTTGACGGCAGTGGTGTTGCCGGTTTTAGCACTGGGAATAATACCCGCTTCGGCTAGGCCCTGAATGGCCGCAAAGTTGGGGTGGGTGGCAGGCACATCCTGAAACGCAGCCTCGGTGCTGGCGGTGGCGGGACGAATGCGCTTCGCCGGTACGTCCTGATAGAATCTATTGTTGGCGGCGAGTAGCCAACGGGCAAAGTCGCCCCGAGGGATGGGCTGGTTGGGTGCCAATTTGGGCTTGGTTGCGGTGCCATTGGCGTTTTGACTAGCCGCTGGTTCAACCATTTCCAAAGCCAGCCAATCTTGCACGTAGGGCCGCAAATCGTCGGGTACCTCGTTCAATATCGCCGTGGTGCTGCTGACGCGCGGGGGCGGGCTGGTTGATTCGGTGCTGCTAGATGTGGGAGTTGAGGCCGTCAAATCGGTTGTTTCAGGCGGTTCGGGCTCCGGATTTTCTGGGGTTTCTTCGCTCAGCCCGGGGCGATCTTGTAGCTGCGGATCGGCCTCCAGGGATTTTTCGAGGGAACTGCCCGCACAGCCCGTGACCAGCAGCAGGCTGAGCCCAGATACCATGAGAGTCTTAAGATGCAGCGCAGCAGACAAAGGAACAACCTCCTGAAGAGTAGAGTTCGTAGCAAAGCGGCTACAGAACCTGATACCTAGATTTTAGAATAGCCCCACCCACCCCTGTTAGATCGGCTGTGCCACCCCCTGTAGAGACCCCTTGCCATGGCTGCTCGACCGTTGATCATTGACTGCGACCCAGGGGTCGATGATGCGATCGCCCTTTTACTGGCCTTGGCTAGCCCCCAGGAGTTTGACCTGCTCGGTATTACTACCGTGGCCGGTAATGTACCCCTAGCCCTCACCCAGGCCAATGCCCGCCGCATTTGCCACCTGGCCCAGCGCACCGATGTGCCGGTATATGCGGGTTGCCCGCGCCCGCTGCTGCGCCCCCTCACCACTGCCGAAGACATCCACGGCAGCACTGGGCTGCAGGGGGCCGTGCTGCCCTCACCTACCCTGCCACTGCAAGCTCAGCCCGCCGTTCCATGGTTGATCGAACGCCTCACCACAGCGGCGGCTCCCATCACCCTTGCCACCCTCGGCCCGTTGACCAATCTAGCGGTGGCGCTGATCCAATGCCCCGATATTGCCCAGGGGATAGAGCAGGTGGTGATGATGGGCGGCTCCTTGGGCTCGGGCAACGTTACCCCTGCCGCCGAGTTCAATATCTATGTCGATCCCCACGCGGCTAAGGTCGTGGTCGAGGCTGGGCTGCCCCTCACCATGATCGGGCTAGATGTCACCCACCAGGTGGTCACCACGGCCGCTCGCCTCGCCGCTTTAGAAAAGCTAGGCACCCCGGTGGGTCAGGCCGCTGCCGGTATGCTGCGCTACTACGGCCAGCTCGACTGCGATCGCCACGGCCTAGAGGCGCCGCCGCTCCACGATCCCTGCGTGATTGCCTACCTGCTGCGCCCCGATTTATTTACGGGACGCCCCATGGGGTTAGCGATTGAGACCGAAGGCACCCTCTGCCTTGGCCGCACCGTCGCCAATGCTTTCCCCACTGCGCTTGCTCCGGCCAATGCCCTCGTCATGGAAACCGTCAATGCTGAGGGCATCTATGCTCTTTTGACAGAACGGCTAGGGAAACTATAGCTGGGCACAAAACTCCCCCACCTGGGTTGATAAGATAGCCCTATGAGCTACACCACCGAACAACTCCTGGAGTTTCTGGATCAGGAACTGCGTGCCACCTGGAAGGGCGAGCGGGTGGTGCTCTCCTCCGCCGATCGCCTGAATAATCCGGTAATTTCGAAGGCGATCGGGGCCGATAAGCTCAGCAAAGTATTTGCCATTCAAGACTTTCGTGCCCAGATCCACGCCTATCAGCACCAGCACGGGGTGTCGGGGCTGGTGTGGCATACCTGTCGGTTTGGCGATCGCAGCATTCGCTGTCCTGAGCTGCACCCCCAGCTGATTGCAATCCCGGCGGATAAAGCTGCCCTAGTGGCGGCCCGACAGGCGGTGATGGCGTTTTGGCGACAGTCAATTGAGGGGCTATGCCTGTGGGTCGCTGGCAGCCAGCCCCAGCCGACGACGCTGGCGGCGGTGGAAACCTTGGCGGCGACTAGCGAATGGGCTGAACTGGCGGCTACGCGCACCGAGCTATACCTCAGTCTCTGTTGGGGTGATCCCAAAGATTGCCACTGCGATTGGGCTAGGCCTGAGTCGGGCTGCGATCGCATTATCGCCACCGCCGGAGAACCCAGCGGCATCAAGGTATAGTTGAGAGTTGAGTAGCGCAGCCATTTCCTAGGAGCCCCCATGGCCATTGCCGTTGGCGTCATTGAAACCCAGACCTTTCCTGCCGTGCTGGCCGCCGCCGATGCCATGGTAAAGGCGGGAAATGTCACCATTTCGGTGCAAGATCGTTCCGAGAGTGGGCGGCAGTTTGTGGTGGTGCGCGGCCTGGTCGCTGAGGTCAAGCGCGCCGTAGAAGCAGGCCTAGTGGCTGCTAACGCCTGCCCCAACTTAGCCGAGGTCACGACCCACGTAATCATCCCCAACCCCACCGACAATATCGATGCGATCTTGCCCATTGGCTTTACCCCCGCCTCAGAACCCTTTCGGGTATAAGCTCTGCCGGGTATAAGGTCTACTATTACAACCCACCCACAGTCTTTAATAAATCGACACGGCGCGATCGCGACCACCGCCCCGTACAATGAAGGTTGAATTTTTTACCTACAAAGCTTTCTCAGGAGTACAACCATGCCACAGGCTGTCGGGTCGCTCGAAACCAGAGGGTTTCCCCCGGTGCTAGCCGCCGCCGATGCGATGGTCAAAGCAGGGCGTGTCACGCTCATTGGCTACATTCGCGCCGGTAGCGCCCGCTTTTGCATCAACATTCGTGGCGATGTCTCCGAAGTCAAAGCCGCCATGGCCGCTGGGGTAGAGGCAGCAGAAAACACTCCCGGCGGTATTCTCGAAACCTGGGTGATCATTCCTCGCCCCCACGAAAATGTGGTGGCGGTGCTGCCCATCGACTTTAACGAAGAGACCGAAATCTACCGTCAGGCCGTCGAGCAGCCTATTTTGCCGGGCTCTATGGGGCGCTAGAGTAGACTTCTTATCTGGCAAATAGAGCGCCATCTGGTAGAGCTCTAGCCCCGCAGCATTAACCTCCAGAGCATCGGTACAGTATGGCCAAAAACCCGGTTTCTTGGTCACTGCCCTAACGGCATGACTGGCATTCTGGCCGAGAAACCGGGTTTCTGTACCGGCGTTCTAGTGGTAGCGCGATCGCTCGCTAGGTGATAAATGTAGCTTGTAAGCCGTGATCCCCGGCATCGTTATGCCTGGGCCTAAAATACTGAACCACATCTACGACGCCCCGTTAGACAGTCTCCTGAGCTATGGCGATGGCAAATGCTCTGGCCCAAAAGGCTGGCCTAACTACGTGCAAGAACTCGGGCTGACCGCAGAGCATATCCCAGGCTTCATTCAAATGGCTCAGGATGATCAACTGTGGAGCTTTTTCTTTGAAGACCCTGACGACCTTGACGATGAACCCGCTGGAGCAGGCGCATTAGACCCCGATATCGCTCTGTGGGCACCCATCCACGCCTGGCGGGCGCTGGGGCAGCTGCGAGCCGCCGAAGCGGTTAAACCGCTGGCTCAAGTTTTGCAACAGCGCGATATTGACTGGTGCTGGGAAGAGCTGCCCGACGTCTTTGGCTTGATCGGGGCCGAAGCGATTGATCCCCTGGATGAACTGCTGTCTGCCGACGACATTGACTACAAAAGCAAAGTTACGCTGTCGTCTGGGCTGACCTACATTGCCCAAACCTTTCCCGACCAGCGCGATCGCTGTGTAGAGGTGCTCACCCGTCAGCTCAGCCACTACGACAATCACCATATCTCAGTCAATGGGGCGCTGGTGCTAGCCTTGTTCAAGCTCAAAGCTATAGAATCCACTGCGGTAATGGCGGCGGCCTACAACGCGAAGAAAGTTGATGAAATGTTTGTGGGCTCCTGGCCCAGGATTCAGGTCGATCTTGGGCTCAAGCAGGCGTCAGACTTTACCCCCGAGGAGCTATCTATTCACTACACCCCTGAGCAAGAAAAGCTCATGGCCAATATTCGTGCCTATGTCAATCGGCACAAGCCCAGTGCTGCCGAGCTGGGGCTACCCATAAAGCGAGAGGCTTTTGGGTCCGATAAGTCCACTGAATTTAAGGATATTGCGGCCCAGTCAGGCTCCCAAAAATTGCCGAGCAAATCTGGCTTTGGCGATGGGGCCAAAGCCAGCCGCAAGAAGGGCAAAAAAAAGCAGCGATAACAATGGGAATACCCCTATCGCCTCATCTATTAAGCTTTATCTAGGTAACGAAATCTGATTTGCCTGTAGAAATCCCGTAGGATGGGCACCGCCCACCAGTTTCAGCATTAGCCAGAGAGAACAAAACGAAAGAGGCGATCGCACCATGCCATGCGATCGCCCCTCAGATAGATTGAGTTCCAGGCTCAGCCCCTAAGCCACTGACTGCTGACCGGGCGCAGGCTGGCTAGTCCGCCGCCGCTCAGACCGCCGCTTGCCACCGGCCATCTCGTACTCAGAGCTATTGCGGCCATAGACCACGGCTACGGCATTCAGCATCCTTTCGGACTTTTCGGCCAGGGCTTTTTCGGCGGCTAGCATCTCGTTATAGAGCTGATCGACGGTGGAAAGCAGCTCGTTGTATTTTTTCTGGCGATCGCGCAAATCGTCAATATCAGCCCAGAATGAAACGAGGGTCATGCCGTTGCCCATGTCGAGGTTGGGTTTGATGGATCCCATAGCGGCAGCGCGGCGCTCTGCTTTTTGTAAGGTGGTAGATGTCCGTTTTGCACGAGCCATGATGGTACTCCCTCCTTGGGAGTTGGAATAAGAGGTTGGAGGAGCTGACCGGGTGATCAACTTGCGGTCAGAGTTGACGCCGCAGGTTGCAAAACCAGCCAGATAGGCTGAGGGGATATAGAAGCTTGATGCAGAGGGCGCGAACTCTTCAAATGGGGCCAGGGAATCTCTGTGGTTTTTCGCTTAGTCTCTTGAGAAATAAAAAATAGTCGTGGCGGTTTGGGCTGCACGTTGTATGGGCTAGGTATTAACGCGGATAGGGTATGGGTTAAGCTCTACTGATACCGAATCCGATCCACAAAACCCCAATTCAAATCTGACACCTCGTAAGGGCATTGCACTGCAATGCCCCTACAAACCGGGGTACACAGATAGGATTTGGTATGAGAACTGGTTAACGACTATAGAGAACTACTTTGCCATTAGGCAGAACTGGTTTGTCGCTATAGAGAACTCGTAATCGGCTAAATCGAACTGTTTTGCGCTCAAGCAGAACTGGTTAGCCGCTACTGAGAACTCATAAGCGGCTACAGAGTAGGCGTTAATCTAGTTTGCTTATGTCTTAAGCCTTGAGGCATAAGCGTTAGCGGGTGAGGAGAGGGCGATCGCGGCCTAGAGTTACTACATTCAGCAATTGTCCACAGCGCTCTCTGATTAAGCGAATGGGTACTAACTATCGGCAGCACCCATTAGCGCGTCAACGTCGCTAATAAGCCTGGGAAGGCTGGTCTGAACGATATCCTAGACCACAGCGTCAGACACGGCCCCGTAACTGTGGGTCAGAAGGTTGCGAAAGTCTACGATTTTGCGAGCTTTGACTATTTGGCGCTCTAGATCGGGCGATCGCCGGATGGCCTGGTTCAAGGCTTCTCCAATGGTGATGAACTGTCGCTCTACAGCCGATTGCAGCATGGCATCAGCGCGATAGTTGTCGAAGGTTTGACCCGCGACAAAGGTTTGAATTGCTTCGCCTGCCGCTTGGATATCGTAAAGATACCGCTGAACCTCAATGTTCATAGATAGTCTGGCGATCGGGGGCGATCGCTCGCAAGAAGTAGGGATTCTTGGCTGCGTTTAGATCAATTAAGTCCACTGGACGGCCCAGGGTAGCAGATAGCCCTTGCTTGAGGCCAAAGAAGCGATCGGCGGCACCCTCGGGGGTATTAGTAGCAAACTCGACTAGAAAATCAAAATCGCTGGTCTGGGCATCGAAGGTGGATCGGGTGGCGGAGCCAAAGAGGTCGAGCCGAGCGACCTGGTTCAGGCGGCACAGTTCTGCGATTTGAGCCTGCTTATGTTTGACTAATGCAGCGGCTGTCGTGTTCACAGCTGTTTTTTGGGTTGAATGGGGTCTATTAACTGTCTGCAGGATGCTCGAGAAAGCCCTATCGTATCTCGGCTGTGTGCTGTTAGTGGTCTGCGAACCATCCCAGGTCATTGACGGTACGATAGGGGGTAGGCTCGCACTGGGAAAGGGTGAATGTCACAAGACACTGCGATCATCAGTACATCACCTGAGGTAATGGGTGGAACGCCTGTGTTTGCAGGTACCCGAGTGCCTATCACCACGCTGTTTGACTATCTCAAGGCGGGTGAGTCGGTGGACGATTTTCTGGAGGGCTTTCCGACGGTAAAGCGGGAGGCGGTGGTTGGTCTATTGGAAGCAGCGAGTAAGCAACAGTAGTCGTATTAGAGTAACGGAACTGAGGCCATACTCGGGTTAGCCTTTGATATGGGCCATTGAGATTTGTTGTAGTGGGGTTTAAGCAATGGAAGACAGTCTCACAATTCCACTTACACCAGAACTCAGGGCGGCGGTAGATCGTCTGACTGAGACCGAGGGGCTATCACCGGAGGGGCTGGTGCAGAGGGCTTTGCAAGAGTTTGTCTTTGTGCATCAGTTCAGGTCGCTGCGGGAGCGGCTTTTGCAAAAGGCGCAGGCTGACTATACTGACGATGACATCTTTGAGATGGTGTCATGAAGCTGATATTAAATACCAATTTGGATCGCGGGTGATGTAGCCTGCATCGTCACAGGTGATAAGGATCTGCTGACACTCGGCATGTTTGAAACCGTCGATATCCTGCTACCCAGAGATTTTGCAGGTTATGAGGATCGATCAGCTTCTAATTAAAAGTGGCAGCAACGGGTTGTTATGTAACCTGAGTTCGGGATAAGAAATTTTCCTGCTAAAGCAAGCTTGCTGTCCCCTCCTGGGAGGGGTAGGGGTGGGTCAATCGAGGCTATCGGCGGAACTTCACCGTATTGAGCCGATTACTCTCTGGAGCAGTTTTGACCCACCCCGCCCTCCGGGCACCCCTCCAGAGGAGGGGACGGCGTTATCCCGAATTGAGGTTATGTAGCAACTGAATCGAGTGGTGGGCTTTGCGACGGCGAGAGGAGCCTTGGCTTTGTTTGTAAACCTCGGGGCATCGCAGGCTGAATCGGGCTTTAATGCATCTCCATCGAGATGAGAAATCGGCATCCCCTTTGGGGAGAGTCCAAATGCTGTGGATGTGATCGGGCAAGACGGCGATCGCATCAATTGCGAAGGGAGACTCGGCTTTGACGGTGTGAAAGGCTTGACGGAGTAGGGTTATGGGTAAGCGTCCCTAGAACTATGCTGGCTGAGCGAAGTCGAAGCCAAAACCCACCAGAGATATCCTCTTCGACTCCTCTCAGGGGACGGTTACGGCTATGGTTTCGTCGCTGCGAAATATAGGTTGTAGGTGACGAGGGTGAAAAAGTAGGTTGCCCCTGGGGTTTTGGCGCGGCGGTAGTGCATAGCGTGGTGGAAGATGCATGCGCTGAGGGTAGGCTGTTTGACGAATGAAGTATCAACCGCCCCAGGATGTTTGCCTGTCGCGGCAGCAGGAGCGAGAAAGCGATGGATGGCAACGGCGGTTTTGGGAACACCAAGTTCGTGATGAGGCCGATTGGGTGAGGCATTTGAATTATTTGCACTACAACCCGGTGAAGAGTGGGTCGGCGAGGTGCCCGTACCAGTGGGAGTTGTCGAGTTTTCGACAGTTTTTGAGGGAGGGGTTGGATGTGGAGGAGTGAGATGGGTGGTGGGCACTGACCACCCTACTTCTGTCCTTTGTGGAGTTTAACCGTGTGCCAACAGAATGATTCCCCGCACTGAAGTGGTCAGGTGGTCACGATGCACCCAGGGTAGTGATTGACCCAGCCAAATATTCGAGGCATTGTAGAGGGGGAAGTTTTTTTAGAGAGTTAGCGCTTTTGAGTGGCGTCTAAGCTTAGAGCGCTACTCCCCCTTGATCCCTTCAATTGCCGAAACTACGACGGGCACCTAGCTATCTACAATCAACTGGCAATCAACTTTTGTCAGTCAACCAGTTTCCCAGGTTCAACTCGAGAGGATATTTCCATAATGAAGCATGGTGTGAATTTATTCTATTCTTACGCTCAGAAGGACGAGTCATATCGGGAAAAGCTGGAACAACACCTGATTGTCTTAAAGAGGCAGGGGACTATTAAAGACTGGCATCATCGGAAAATTGAGGCTGGAGTAGAGTGGGCAAATGAAATTGATGACTATTTAGAAAAGGCTCAAATTATATTACTGCTGGTGAGTTCAGACTTTCTTGCATCTGATTACTGCTATGAAGTCGAAATGAAGAAGGCACTAGAAAGACATAATTCAGGAAAGTCAATAGTCATTCCAATCATTATTAGACATGTTGATTGGAAGAAGACTGATTTTGGTATGCTCAAAACCCTACCTAGCGATAACCGACCATTAAGTTTATGGGATGATGAAGACGAAGCCCTCTTAGATATCAGCATGGGCATCCGATCTCAAGTAGAGAGAATCAATAGAAATTCGGCTTTAGAAAATGCTTCCTTAGAAAGTGAAATTAGTGAAGCGTTATTTGATTCCAACAACGTAAAATCTTTCAGACAGGTTGGGCTCCCAAGTGCAATTGAGAAGTATGATAGTATCATTGACGATCTTCTGAAATGTCTTCAAGAAGCAAATATCCCTAATAAAGATTCAAAAAAAAGCTCACTTAAGGCAATAGAGACTTTTTTCTCAGCAGACATAGTTTATCTCAGCAGGCAAAACCTTGATTTTGTTTTGGATGAAGAGAAGAGTAATGAAATTTTTCAATCTGTTTTAATTGACAGGCTAAATGCCGAACTGAAATCTAGATTCAGCTCAATCTGGACTGATACAAAGGCGTCTTGTGTAAAGCTAGATTCAAGCACTCAAGAGAGGAATATTCTTTACCGAATGACTTGCATTCCAATACAAATATTCGAAGAAAGCAATTCTAATCGACGTCTTGAAAACGTATCTCTGGTAATCATACAATCTGACAAAACACTAGAAATCCTAGATGATTTATTAAGCTTGGTTGTAAAGGCAATTTTCATAGGGACTAAGGGGCTTCAAAACTTCTCCAAATCAAACAACGAGCTAAGAGCTGATGTTTATGATCTCATAAAAAGAACATATGGGCATGTTGGCGACCGCATGTATATTGAGAGGTTTAATTTTTTCAAAGAAGAGCTTAAAACGCTTCGAATGCTTTTTGAACCGATAGTTTTCTTCGAAGAAATCACTCAAAGCATTGATGTTTGGGGCTGGGAAGCATTGGCAAGAGACAAAAAAACCGAGCAAACACCAATTAATATATTTAGAACTGCTGAGTTGTGGGGTGTTCAATTCCAAACAGAGCTTGATTTGGTTTGCCTGGAAAATTCCATCAAAGCATATAGCAAAGCTATGGAACAGGTTTCTAAGGCAAATTCTAAGGATGGGGGTTTTAAGATAAGAGCAAAAGATGTTAATCCGTTGACGATAAATGTGTATCCTAATACTTTGCTGAGATCTAGCTACCGACAAAATATTGAGAGGCTCTTACAGCAGAATAAAATATCAGGTCGAAAATTGATACTTGAGATTTCGGAAAAAACATTGCTTTCAGACTCATATTTCGGTGAGGAAGAAAGAAAACAATACATAGAAAACTTCACAGATATCATGGGCGATCTGAGAGATAAGCTGGGGGTTTCTTTCGCAATAGACGATTTCGGTGTAGGTAACTCGTCTATATCTCGCCTAATTCAACTTATGCCTGAATATGTAAAAATTGATAGAGACATCATTCTCGCTGAGGCTTCCATGGCAAAACAAATCATTAAATCTATTAATGGTGTCAGAAAAGATAATCGGTCTGTTTGGAAAGTCATAGTGGAAGGCTACGACGCAGAAAGCAGGATTTCACTAAAAGATATTATCGTTGATGCAAAAGTCGAACTTGTTCAAGGATATTACCTTTCAAAAGGCGATTTTACTATCAAGACTAGATTGAGTAATCCAGACTACCAAAAGCTTGCTCAAGACTTATGTTGGTAAACACAATAAATAGTTGATCAAAGAAAAATATTCTAGTACTCTGAGGCGGAAATAGATCTACCGTTTGAGACTGATCAGAATTTTGTGTAAGCGGTCTAGAATCCCAATAACTCAGGAGACCGCATCATGGTACGCAAGAAGAAAGAACCAAACCGCATCGATGACATGCTGGATGATCTCTTGGCGGACTGCC
>NZ_JADEWX010000122.1 GCF_015207395.1 Nodosilinea sp. LEGE 07088 | reverse complement strand
TGGTTTGGTAGGATGCAGGAAACATATTGGTTTAGGGGAGCTGCACTGAGGCTCCCTATTTTTTGTCCCCTTTATTGTCTCAAAGCCCTGTACCGCATGACGTTGAGTACCCTTGTCACCCGTTAAGGATTGTGACCCACGTAGACAAAGCCTCGAAGTTTCTAGTGGCTGGTTTAGGTAAAAATAAAACGTCTTCTGAAATCAATCAGGTAACGATTAAGCGCTTCACAGAGATTCCAAAGAGCCAGCGAAAAACGATGACATTCGACAATGGCAAAGAGTTTAGTAATCATGCAGAGCTGAGTAAGGAGTTGGAGCTATTGTGTTACTTTGCTAATCCTTATCATTCCTGGGAGCGAGGTCTCAATGAACATACGAATGGATTATTAAGACAGTTTTTTCCAAAGCAAACAAATTTCAAAATCGTCAAACCGGAGACATTAGAAAGAGCCGTCATGTTGATTAACAAAAGACCAAGAAAATCGCTTGACTATAAAACGCCATTTGAACTATTCTATTCAGATAAATCAGACGCTGATGCACTTCAGATTTGAATTGGCGAAGTAATATTGTAGATGGTGCGCACATTAAGCCATTTGCAAAATTCAAAGATGATAGCTACTCGAATGGTATTTCATTATGCAAAAAATCATCATTGGGCTTTTGATCATGGTTGGTTCGGTATTGATAGTGATTACCGCATTTTAATCAAGCAAGGGTGGCTGGATGAAGATGCCCCCTCCGACTTGCGATTTATTCAGGAATATCACAACCAGGAAATACTCTTGCCGCACGATGAAGAATTTTTCCCTGACTTGAATGCTTTAGCTTGGCATAGAACCGAATGGGAGATAGCCAGCTAGTATTCATTCTCTATATATAACTCTCCAAACTTTTTCGCCGCATCAGGATTAAGCGTTTTCAGGGCTCTGACAATTTCCAAAACTGTTTCAGCTGTTGGATCGCGCTTTTCGTTGACCCAGCGGTAAACGTTATTGCGTTCCACATCCATAGCCACCGCCAGCGCAAACTGGCTAATGCTGTAATCCTCTAAAACCTGCTTGAGCGCTTTGCCTGCTTTTCCCATGCGTTCATGGTTTCAGAGTTTCCGCCATCCAGACACATCCTAGTGGTTGACAGTCAACCTTTAGGCAGGGTAGATTGACTTTCAACGTCCTAGTGGTTGACAAGACTATGCAAGAGCAAGCTCCCACCGCCCGCTACAGTGCCCGCATCCTCACCCCCGACGCTGCTGGGCCAGTCCACCTCGAACTCACCCTCAAACTCCACAGCTACCCCCACCCCGATCGCGAACCTGTCAAAATCCTCGTCATTGGCAGCAAGCAATCTGTGAGTTCTATTGTTGTTGCACTCCATCAACTCGGCTTTGCTGAGATATTCGAGTGGACGGACTTTCTTAGCGCCCCTAATGCTGACAGGCCGTTGCAGTTCCAGCCCCATGAGGTGATGAAAGCGTTGGTAAAGTACCTGCCCAGAGAATAGCGGCAGTGGTTTACCACGAAATCACCCACCAAAAATTCCACGATCCCCGCCTCAGCGCCGACACCGCCACCCTCGGCCCCGATGAATGGGCCATTCTCGCCACCCTCTGCGACGACGACCCCATGTATCTCGAACTCGTCGCCAAACTCCTCGACACCGAGCGCACTTATAGCGCTTTCTGGGGCAAACCATGAGCCGCCGCACCGGCATCTACAAAGCCCTGCAAGCCTGCTTTGAAACCAGCGCCCTCGCCAAAGCCCCCGCCATTCAGCGGGCCGAAACCATCCGCGACCTCAAAGTCGCCGAAGAAACCGGCGACGTCGAGACCTTTCAAACCGCCTGGGCCACCCTCAAATATGGCGTGCCTCCCTTGCCAGAGTCCTAATCTGCCTTGGGCTCTAGGGCAGACCACAACCGATTTTGGGCATGGTGCTGCTTTTGATTGTTCACATAGCCTACCGCCCGGCTAAGCTGGCGCTGGCCCAGCGAAAACACCCCATACCCCTCCTGCCATTGAAACCGCTCTGCACCCCCCACCTGATTTCTGTAATGGGAACTGCTGCCCTTGAGGCGTTTCACAAAATCGGCCACCGCCAGGGTTGGCGGAATCGACGCCACCACATGAATATGGTCTTCGGTACCGTTTATAGCGTGGATAATGCAGCCCAGGTGGTCAGCCTTACCTGTCATGTAGCCGTACAAATCGGCTTCCCAACTGGGCTGAATCAGCGGCAGGCGATATTTTGTTGCCCAGACCAGATGGTAATAGAGCTGCCACAGAGACATAGAGGAATGGTTCAAAAATGCTTGGCTTAATTTGCCCGGATTGGGTGTTTGTGGCGCATCCGATGCCCCAAATGGGTGGGTGGGCGATCGCGCAAACCCCGCCGCCCGGCATTGAAATGGCCGGGCTGAAAGCTCATGTCCCCCTCCGGGGACAATCGCGGCGATCGCCCGGAGGTCAATCATGATCTTCCTCGATCTCACCCTGCAAAACTTTGGCCCCTACCACGGGCACCACACCCTCAACCTGCGCCCCCAAGACGGTTGCCCCATCATCCTCATTGGCGGGCTCAACGGCGGCGGCAAAACCACCCTGATGGATGCCATTCGCCTAGCCCTGTACGGCCAACGCGCTCCGATCGATCGCCGCCGCAGTTTGGCCTATGTCAGCTTTCTGGCCCAGTGCGTCAACAACCAGGCCGAGAGGGCTGCTGTTGAACTCACCTTCGAGCGGGTGATCTACATCAGCGGCATCGAAAAGCTCAGCCAGGTGCGGGTGCAGCGATTGTGGCAGCGGGGCAGCAAAGACACCCTCACCGTCGAGCTAGACGGCTGGCCCAATGAATACCTCACCCAAAACTGGGATGAGCAGGTCGAAGACTGGCTACCCCTGGGGCTTTCTAACCTATTTTTGTTCGACGGCGAACAGGTCAAAGCCCTGGCCGAACAAGACACCCCGCCCCCCAGCGTAGTCAGCGCCATTCGCGCTGTCTTAGGTCTAGAGCTAGCCGATCGCCTCGCCAACGACCTAGCAGTCCTCGTCAGCCGCAAACAGGCCGAACTGGGGGATGACGCCGCCCAGCAGCAGGTAGAAACCCTGCGGTACCAGCTCACCCAGACCGATCGCGATTTAGCGACCGAAGCCGCCACCCTTGCACAACGCGAAGTCGACCTGGCCGCCGCCGAAGCCGCTCTGCAAAGAGGCCGAAAACCACTTTTTTGCCGGGGGTGGACACATTACCGAACAAGTTGAACCTCTTCAACAGCAGATTAAAACCTGGCGCACTGAGATCAAAATTCAAACCCAGGCGCTCCACGATTTGGCGGCCTCGGTGCTGCCCCTGGCGATGATTCAGGATTTGCTGATGGATGGAGCCACTCAAGGACAGCGAGAACAAGATCAGCAAAAAGCTGCAATCGCCCGCGAAGCCTTGCTCAACCACGACCAGCGTCTGCTTGACCTGCTCAGCCAGCTCAAGCTCAAGCCCACCCAGCACAAGCAAATTGAGGCGTTTGTGCAGCAAGAGAGCCAAAGCCTGAGCACCACCGCCACAGGCGACGCCTGGCTTGAGGCATCAGACGATAGCCTGGCTCAGCTCACCCACATGCTTCAGCACCAGTTACCCAACGAGCAACAGCTGACCCAAACCCACCTCAATACCCTGCAACAGCTCAACGACGATATTGACGCCCTAGAAGGCAAACTGGCCAAAGCCGCCTCCGCCGAAGATTACGAAACCCTCAAGTCAGCCCGCAACGCAGCCCGAACTGATCTAAAAGAATGCCAGGTGTCTTTAGAAATTCATCGTCGCCGCTATGGTGAGCTAGAGCGGCAGCGGCAAACCTTACAGAAAGCCCTCAGCAGCTATGGTCAGGATGCGATCGCAGACAGCCAATCCAACATCCTGCTAGAAACAGCCCCCAGGGTGCAAGTTACCCTAGCTGCCTTTCGAGATAAATTGACCGAGAAAAAGCTAGGAGCCCTTGAGACCCAGGTAACCCAATACTTCAAACTGCTGCTACACAAAGCCAGCCTGGTGAGCCAGGTGATGATCGACCCGGCTACCTTTCGCCTCGACCTTTACGATACCGAAGGCGCACCCTTACCTATTCAACACCTCTCTGCCGGTGAAAAGCAGCTACTCGCTATTTCATTCCTTTGGGGTCTAGCCAACACCTCTGGTCGTCAGCTGCCGGTGGCGATCGATACTCCCCTAGGGCGGCTCGACTCAGAACACCGCAATCACCTAGTCGTTAGCTACTTTCCCCAAGCCAGCCACCAAGTCATACTGCTCTCCACCGATACCGAAATTCGTACCGAGGAAGTAAAGCGGTTGCGGGCGGCCGGGGCGATCGCGCGGGAATATCGTTTGGAGTACGATCCAAAGCAGCGACAGACAGCGGTGGTATCGGGTTACTTTTGGTAAATGATTATGCAAATTGAACTTCCCCAGGCTGCGCTCAGACAGTTCTGCCAACGCCACCACATCAAAAAGCTATCGGTGTTTGGGTCTGTGCTGAGGTCAGACTTTAGTGCCGAGAGCGATGTCGATTTCCTGGTCGAATTTCAGGCCGATCATATTCCCGGCCTCATTCGTCTGGCGGGCCTAGAACTAGAACTATCCAACCTGATTCACCGCGAGGTTGATCTGAGAACTCCCAACGATCTAAGTCGATATTTTCGAGACGACGTTTTACGCACTGCGGTGGTTCAGTATGACAGCGCTCAATGACGATATTCGATTGAGGCATATGCTAGATGCCGCTAAACAGGCGATCGCCTTCATGGCAGGCAGAAGCAAACTCTCCCTCGACGCCGATGCCATGCTGTTGCTAGCTGTGGTCAAAGCCATTGAAATCGTTGGCGAAGCCGCCGCCAAGATTACCAAAGAACGCCAGGCAGACATTCCTCAAATTCCCTGGCCCCAGATCATTAGTATGCGAAACCGTTTAACCCATGCCTATTTCGATATAGATACTGATGTTGTCTGGCAAACCATTGTCGAAGACCTACCCGAGCTGATCCGAGAGCTTGAAACAGTAATAGACGAATAGCTATGCAACCTCCTACCGATCGCATCAAACTCTCCCAATCTGCTAAAGATCAGCTGCTCAAGCTCAAGCGCGTGACCAAAATCCCTACATGGAACGTGCTCTGTCGCTGGGCACTGTGCCGCTCTCTCATGGAACCGTCGATACCGTCCCCCGTGCCCATCCCCGCCGACAGCAACCTGGAGATGACCTGGCAAGTCTTTGGTGGCCCCATTGCCGACCAGCTGCTCATCGCCCTCAAGCAGCGCTGCTATCAAGACGGGTTGGGTACCGATCCAGAAACCTTAGCCACCCAGCTCCGCCTGCATCTGCACCGGGGCATTGGCTACCTGGCGGGCGATCCCAATTTGAAATCGATTGAAGATTTTTGCAATCTGGGGCTCTCCAGTTGAGGGCGATCGCTAGGTTCGAAACAGCTCCAGCAACCAGCGGGCGATCGCGCCATCATCTTCGGTTTTGCCTCTCTGCATAGCTTCTTCAACGGTATTTAGTATCAGTCCAGGCAATACCCCAGAATCTCGAATTTCGCGACTCCCCCCCTGCTCTACGGCAAACGCCATGACCTCGGCTGTTGCTACATTAACCACCCAATATTCCTGCACTCCCAGCCGCTCGTAGAGCAAACGCTTGCGACCCAAATCATCGCTGAGGGTAGTGGAGGCAATCTCTATGACTAAATGGGGCGCACCATAGACTCCAATATCAACCGGTTGATTGTTGCGCGGTGGAAGCTGAAATCTATCACCGAGATAAAACGCTATATCGGGTTGAGCATCTCGATTTCCAGCTTTGCGAAAGCTTGTGTTGATCAACTCTACGACCCGAATACCCTTGAGCGCGGTAAACAAACCAATGACTTTCAGTACGATGGCATTTTCACGACCATGTAGTGGACCTAGCGCTGCCATCTCGATCCGCATCCATCCGTTGTCGTAATAGCATCGTGCTTTTTCCAGACCAGAGAATTCTCCGCCCTGATCAGAAGCTCCATCACATAGAGCCACATACTCATCCCATTCAGCCAAAACCCAGACATCCGTTTCAATGCCTGGCAGATGTGGACGTGACGCAGTATCGACCATGCCATAATCCAAATACCTGAACTTATCCTAACGGTTAGAAAACAACAGTGGCTGTACGCTGCCATCTGACAATATTTCCGGTAGCCACTCGTCGCCCCGGTGCTCAGTGCCATCCCACTTCTCGGGCCAGGTTTCAGCGGCAATCAGCTCTCTAATCCGGGCCAGTTCCTCCGCGTTGATCAAGCAAATATTCGGCTGCCCCATCTGGGCGGCCCCCGCATTGACCTCCGCCTTAATCCGCCGAATTTCCCCCAGCATCCACTCTCGCGTTTCTAGGGTCAGCGATCCCAGGCGGCCCTGCTTTTTAGCTAAAGAGCCATCCTTCTTCACTTCCCCGTGCTTTCGCAGGCGGTACTGAGGCTTCTTCACGTCCCAATACAGCGGGCGCAATTGCCGCAGCGGAGCCAGATACATCCACTTGGGGTTTGCTTTGCCAGCACCCGCTCCAGCGCCGCATCTTCCTGCACCAGGGGGCAGCCAATGCAGCCCGTGCGGGCATTGATCGACTCTGTTTCGCCCAGGTCATCTTGCGGGTCGTGGCCGTAGACCTCAGCAATGTCAAAAGTAGGGTAGCCCAGCTCCACATCCGCCTGTACCAGCCAGTCCCACACGTGGCAGATCCGCCAGTGCAGCAGCGGGGCCAGGGTATCGGCCACGGCGGTAGATGTGGTCTGTTGAAACCAGCCTTGGCCGCACTCGCCGAGAAGCAAAATTGAGATATTCACTGGTTTTTAGAGAATCTAATCATTATTTTTCGCATCACTCAAATCAAAGTCACCTTTAAGATTTCTGGGAACCTATCTACAATGTCCATATTTTCTCGCAATTTTTCTTCTATTTCATCTCTCGCCCACCAGTCAATCCAATATCGGCCAGAATTGCGTAATCTTTCAAGGTGTTCCGTAAGAGATCTTGTTATACCAGATGAGACAATCAAGAAATATCCATCTGCGTTATAATGATCGATAGTGTCTCGAATATCAATGACATTCGATTTACCTACTTTTCCTCTATAAGCCTTGCACTGAATAATTATTTTCCTAGGCAAATAAGGACTGGCGTCAATGTCAACAAACTGCCCCTTAATAGGTGCGGTAGTCCATTCAGCTATCAGATCACGTCCACCATCTGGCTCATAACCTGAACTAACTCTTCGTATCCACTTTATACCATCTTCGCGAGCAAGCAATTCTCGAGAGAAGGCTTCAAATCTTTCTCCATTAATCTCATTCCTCCATTCAAATGAAGTAATTGGGAACAGAATTTTTGATTCATTTGCTTGACGGCTTCTAATCCTATCGCGTTCCTTTATGAATTCCTTCTTGCCACAATTTCTTTCAACAATTAGCAAGTGCGATTTCCCAATCAGAGCAAATTGATTTTCTAAGGGCACAATAGGAAAATCACTTAAGCCATTAAGGCCATTTTCAAGTTTCAATAAAATCTTTTTCGCTTTCCTCATATATTGAACTGGAACGGCATTGCCGACCCTGCCTGATATAATGATTTTTCTTGAAATGCCATCTAAAGACTCTGAGAATTTTTGTTCTTTGATAAATCTTAAAAGCCAGCTTGCTATTCCAGGTGCAAATATCACCGATATTTTAGAATTTATGCTTCTGAAATATTTCCAGGTTGGATGATATCTGAAATTATATTGCAAGCCGTCGGAATTGAAGTTGTCATCTGATAACGATGCGATTTGTCGCGCCCAGTCTTCAGAAACTCGCCAATTAAATCTGGCCATTGGTTCTGCTTCCGCGCAGGCTTCCGCAAGCATTTGTTCTGCCAATAGACAGGATGGACAATAAAAATTGTTGGTAAATAAGCTTTCAAAAAATTTCATCAAGAACAAAAGCTCGTAAAGTCTCTCTAAGCCTTCTTCATTGACTGATGCAATGGGCTCTTGTGATTGCTCAAATGTCAAAAAGCGAGCATATATTTCAACATCTATTCCAGTAAATCCATTCAGAATGGTAGTCAATTTTGTCGATATCCTGAGAGGGCTTACTCGTAGTAATATTGCGAATAATGAGGAGATTACCTCATGGATATCGGTTCTCTCTCCTTCGAAGATATATGAGGAAGAACGTACGCTAAACCATACTTGATAAAAATTACCTTGATCAAGAAAATCAACTCCCATCCTTATAGATGTAATTGGATTGGCTTCAAAGATAAGACGTAATCCTTCCTCATGCTCAAAGATTCTTGGTTTATAACCAAGTCTGTCTGCCATTGTCTGAATTTTATAGATATATGTGTTATTTTCTCTTTCTCCAGCCATAGCAGTAAAGCCCAAACGTTATGCAAGTAACAAGTATGCCCTCATTTGCTTTTAGAGTCTGCAAAGCTCTACTGTTATAGCCACATGATGAGTCAGTAAAGCTTTCATCTTCGCACCCGAGGCGTCATCGCCTACGGCGACGGCATTATTACCAGCCGCAACACCTTTCAGAAATACTACGAGCAAGAAGAACTCAAAACCTACATCGACCAGGTGCTTGGCGTAGACGCCATCCCCATCGCCCTGGGGATTTACTTTGTCTTTCGCGACGAGGCCCAGGCCGAAGCCTTTCGCGCCTCCCGGTTTCGTTCCCGCGCCACGGCTCCCCGCATTCGCCTCAAGGTCAGCAAGTTTGAGGAATACCGCGATCGCCTCCAGCCCCTGATGGATTTCTACACCGATCGCGGTCGCCTGCCCACCCTCGAAGAGGTAGGGGCACAGCATGCTGTGCCCCTACAGGAGACCTTTGGCAGCATTCGGCGGGCGTTCACCGTCGTGCTGCAAGCGACCGATGTAGGGGAATGGGATGCGATCGCCGACAAGCGCCGCAACGACCTGCTGGTCTACCTGGCCCTCAGCCACTTCGGCAAACGCCCTAAATTCAAAGACCTCTCACTCTCGGTTCAAGCGGATATCAAAGCCCTCTTCGGCAGCTACCAGCAAGCCTGCACCGCCACCGATCTGATGCCCATGACCCTGGGCTGCACGGAGATGATCGAGCAGCGCTGTCGGCAGAGTGCGATCGGTCAGCAGCGCCCCAATTCTCTTTGGGTACATGTGTCGGCGCTGGATCAGCTCGACCCGCTGCTACGCCTCTACGAAGGCTGTGCCTCCCGCACCATTGGCCGACCTGAGGAAGCCACGGTGGTTAAGTTCCATGTTCAAAAGCCACAGATTACCTATTTGGCCTTTCCTGGATTCGACAAAGAGCCACATCCGGCATTGAAGACCAGTATGGCGATCGCACTCCAGGACCTCTACGTCCGCTACCGCGACTACGACCCCGACAACCCGCCCCTGCTCCACCAAAAAGACCAGACTCTCGCCGCTGACTATCCCGCTTATGCCAAGTTCGCCAAGCTCAGCCAGCAAGAGCAAAAATGGGGACTACTCGACGACGTAAAAGCGATTTTTGATCGCCGGGGGTGGGAGCAGTGTTTGCTGGACCATGGAGCCGAGTTGCGAGGACATCGGGTGGTGCGGCGCAAAGATTGAGTCAGCTCAGGTATCCCGATCCCTCAGCTGACACAACGCCTCCAATGCCGGAATCGTCTCTTCCAGATTCTTCGGATAGGGATCAATCTGGTCAGCATACTTTTGGTAAGTCTGCGTGCAGGTGCAGAACTCCTCCAACGTCAAATATTTCCCTAGAGCTGGTTTCGGCATATCAAACCACTGTTCCTGCAAAGCAGAGGTTGCACTGCAGCTGATCTTGTAGCCTCCAAGGTGTATCACCTATAGGTAAAGAGGCTTGTCGGGCTTATAGCTTGTGCCCCGTAGGTGCATTCTCTCATCGGTATACAACTTTATTTTTCCGAGCAAGCCCGTCTGAAGCTATCTAAACCCTGAGTAGCATACAACTTTAAAAATTCCTGCCTTCAAAAAGAGCACGAGAAATCAATGGTTTCAGGGCTTTTGAGTATAGGAGTTTATTTTGTGTTTACAGTTAGCCCGCTAGCTTTTCCGGCGATTAGTCTTGCCGTCGAACATTTTATTCGGCGGTGATTGGGTTAGGTGCGCTAGACTTCGGTAAACCTTTCTATCTAAGAAATCTGCGTGAGCCTGAAGGATCTAGCGATTCAGGACGAGTATCGCAGCAGCGAGTGCAACATCGTCAAAGATTTCTATATCCCTTGCCTGGAGCAGGCGACGGTCTATAACCGAGCGGTGGGATATTTTTCTAGCTCGTCGATGGCCTGTGTGGCCCAGGGGCTGACGGCATTTGTGCGCTCGGGGGGGCAAATGCGATTGATCACCTCGCCACAGCTCTCGGAAGAGGATGTGCAGGCGATTGAGCAGGGACTCAAGAATCGAGAGCAGGCGATCGAGGCGGCCCTGCTGCGAGAGCTGGAGGTGGAGCTGCCCCAGGTGATTCAAGATCGGCTGACAGCGCTGGTGTGGCTGCTGAGTAAGGGGCTACTAGAAATTAGGCTGGCCATACCCAAGACCCTGCGATCGCGGGGAATTTACCACGAAAAGCTAGGTGTTTTCGTCGATGCGAATGGCCATGTGGTGGCTTTTACCGGGTCTGCCAATGAAAGCGCCAGTGCGTTGATTGACAATTTTGAGTGTTTGGATGTCTATTGCTCCTGGGATGAGGGAGTAAGCCAGCGGGCCTTACAAAAGGCGAAAAATTTTCAAGATTTATGGAACGACCAGACAGAGAATGTGGAGATCATATCGTTTCCTGAGGCGGTGGCGCGATCGCTGCTCAAGCTCTGTCCGGCTCAACCGCTAACCCAAGAGCCCAAGGTCGCCTCAGAAAAGGGAAATTACATCATAGACGCGTTTCCTTTAGAAGCCTCTAAGCGAGGCTTTCCTGCGCTGCCTTTGGGGTTGACCCTGAGGCCTTACCAACAGCAGGCGATCGCCAACTGGTTTGCCAACAAAGGGCGCGGCACGCTGAAAATGGCGACGGGCAGCGGTAAGACGATCACGGCCCTGGCGATCGCCGCTGAACTCTACGCCAAAATCCAGCTGCAGGCGTTGATTGTGGTCTGTCCTTACCGCCATTTGGTCATGCAGTGGGCGCGGGAATGCCAGAAATTTGGTCTGGAGCCGATTTTGGCCTATGAGAACGTTAGACAGTGGCAAGATCGACTGTCGAGCCAGCTCTACGGGGCACGCTCCGGCTCTCAGCCCTTTGTGACTGTAATTACCACCAACGCAACTCTGATCGGCAGTGGTTTACAGTCGCAGTTGCGCTATTTCCCAGAAAAGACGCTGATTGTGGGCGATGAGGCCCATAATCTGGGGGCCAGACGGCTAGAGCAAAGCCTGCCCCGCACCGTCGGGCTACGGCTGGCGCTCTCGGCTACGCCGGAGCGATACTTCGACGAAACGGGAACCGAGGATTTATTCGACTATTTTGGTCCCGTCCTGCAGCCAGAATTTACCCTGGCCGATGCGATCGCCCAGGGTGCCCTCGTCCATTACCGCTACTACCCCGTTTTGGTCGAACTCACGGAGGCAGAAGCCGAGCGCTACGCCGCCCTCACCCAAAAAATTGGCCACCTCGCCTCCATGGGTGACAGCGATCTGGAAGACAAAATCAAAGGTTTGCTCAACCAGCGATCGCGGCTGATCGGCAATGCCGCCAATAAGCTGCATGCCCTGCGATCGCTGATGGCCGACCGTCTCGACACCTCCCATACCCTGTTTTACTGCGGCGACGGCAGTGTAGAAGATGACGTATCTCAGGAGAGCTATCGCTATGTAGAGGCTGTCACAGCGCTGTTGGGCAAAGAACTGGGCTATCGGGTCAATACCTATACCGCCGAAACCACCCTGGACGACCGGGAAGATCTGCGGCAGCGGTTTGAAACCGGAGAACTCCAGGGCTTAGTCGCCATTCGCTGTCTCGACGAAGGGGTCGATATCCCCGCTACTCAGACGGCGGTGATTATGGCCAGCAGCGGCAACCCGCGCCAGTTTGTGCAGCGCCGGGGGCGAGTGTTGCGCCAGGCTCCCGGCAAAGATCGGGCCACCCTTTTTGACATGATCGTGGTGCCCCCCGATCTAGATGGAGCCTCCCTAGCGGTGGAGCGTAGCCTGCTGCAAAAGGAACTGAGGCGCTTTGTGGAATTTGCTCAGCTGGCCGACAATGCAGGCGAGGCCAGAATGAAACTACTCGATCTGCAAAAGCGCTACGGCCTGCTGGATATGTGAGCTATGCCTAACTACCAGCGCCCTTGAACCGGCTACGAGGTGGCAGAGATGCCTCAGCGATGGGCATAGCCTTTACCATAGAAGCAACTCTGAGCCTCTATGAGAGCCTATGCGATCGCCCTTTCCAGGCATGAACCCCTATCTCGAAAATCCTGCGCTCTGGTCATCAATCCACAGCCGACTGATTGTGGCCATTGCCGATGACCTAGTCGATCATCTCAGTCAAAAATACCGAGTTGAAATCGAAAAGCGAACCTACCTTTCCAGCGATGAAGACTCGGTTTTAGTTGGCATTCCCGATGTTGCCGTAGTGACCCACCAACGCACTGAGGTACCTGCGATGACGGCTACCCTGACGCTGCCTGTACAGCCTGAACAGGTTAAGGTGCCCGTGACAGAGGAAGTGACCGAGCGCTACCTGGAAATTCGTGAGGTCGCAACGGGAACTGTCGTAACCGTGCTTGAACTTTTGTCGCCCAAGAACAAGCGCTCTGGAGAAGGACGCGCGGCCTATCTGCGAAAACGCAACCAGGTTTTAGCCAGCCCCTCCCACCTAGTCGAGATTGATTTATTGCGCGGAGGGCAACCCCTGCCGATGTCGGGCGAACAACCCAGTCATTACCACATCTTGGTGTCGCGCGGCGATCGCCGCCCCCTGGCCGATCTGTACCGATTTAACCTCCAGCAGCCCATTCCTCTCATACCGATACCGCTGATGGCCAACGAGCCAGAACCCATTCTGGCGCTACAGCCCTTGCTACAGTACATCTACGAAAAAGGGCGGTACGCTATGGCCATTGACTACAGACAGCCCCCTCTACCGCCCTTAACCCAGGAGGATGCGGCCTGGGTTTCAGAACAGCTACAAACCAGGGAAGATGGTTCCTATGAGTAAATTGACGGCTAAAGACGTGCATCAGCCTATCGATACCGCCCCGCAGGAGGTTCGGCAAATCATTCAGCAGGTGCTCGAGATTGAGAAAGACCGGCTCGATCGCAATGAGCGCGGCCTGGTGAATGCCGACATTCTGCGGATTGTGAAGGAAGCGGTGCAATGAAGCTGTTGAACCTCAGACTCTACAATTTTCGACCATTCTATGGCGAGCATGGGCTGAGCTTTGCCAAGACCGCCGATCGCAACATCACCGTCATCCACGGCAACAATGGCTCGGGCAAAACGGCTCTGCTCAACGCTTTTACCTGGGCGCTGTACGAACGCTTTACCGCTGCCCTGGCCTCGCCCGACCAGCTGGTAAACCGCCGAGCGCTGGCGGAAGCGGCAGAGCAGGAGGCGGTGCCCTGCTGGGTAGAGGTGGCCTTTGACCACGACGGCAAGCAGTACCGAGTGCGGCGATCGTGCCAGGCTTTTAAACGAGGGGATGAGGTCAACCAGTCAACTAGCCAGGTGGAGATGCAGTTTGTGGGCGACGATGGCCGCTGGTCTACCCTGCCCGCAGCAAAGAACCCGGACGACGTAGTGGGGCGCATGCTGCCCAAGAGCCTGCACCAGTATTTCTTTTTTGACGGCGAACGCATTGAGCAGTTGGTGCGCACCGACAACCGGGCCGAGATCGCCGAAGCCACTCAAAAACTGCTGGGGGTCAAGGTGCTCGACAACGCCATCAAACACCTCAACGCCGCCCGCAAAACCCTGGAAGATGAGCTATCGAGCATTGGCGATGCCGAAACCAAAAGCCTGCTGGCCCAGCGCCGCGAGAAAGAATCAGCGCGGGATGCCCTAGAAGCCCGTCAGGAGGAAATCGACCAGGAACTGACCCACCAGGCCACCCTCAAGCAGGAGTACAATCTGCGCCTGGGCGAGTCGGGCGAGTTTGAGTTGCAGCGGCGGCGGATGGAGCAGCTAAGCGAGCAGGAGCGAGAACTGCGCGATCGCCTGCAAGAGGCCAAAAAGATTCTCAAGCAGGCGATCTCTAACCGAGGCTACACGGTGTTTTTGCCCTCGGTGATTGAAAAGTTTCGTGCGATCGTGCAAGACAAAGAGGAGCGCGGCGAACTGCCCGCCGATGTAAAGCCCAAGTTTGTGCAGGACTTGCTAGAGTGCCAGCGCTGCATTTGTGGCACAGAACTGCATCCCGGCACCTCCCATCGGAAAGCCGTGGAAACCTGGCTGCAAAAGACAGGGCTGGCGGACGTCCAGTCCACCCTGTATCGACTGGAGGGCTGGGTAAACCAGCAGGACGACCAGCAGGAGGATTTTTGGCGCCAGGTCGATCAAGAGCAGGCCACCATCAACCACTGTAAACAAAAGCTCTCGCAGATTGAAACCGATCTCGAAGACCTGCGCGACCAGCTGCGCACCAGCCCCCGCGAAGATATTCGCCAACTGCAAGAGCGCATCGACGAAGTCGATCGCAAGAGTGAAGACCTGATTTTAGAAAAGGGGCGCAACCAGGAGCGGGTTGCTGTATTGAGTACCGAGGTGACCCAACTGCGGAAACAGGTACGCGATCGCAAGCAAAACCAGGGTCGGCAAAAGCTAGCCTTGCAGCGTATTGAGGCAGCCCAGGAGGCGATCGATCGCCTAAAGGAACTCAAGCAAAACCAGGACATTTTGTTTCGCCAAGAACTGCAAGACACCCTCAGTGCCCTGTATGGCGAGATTTCCTTCAAAGCCTACATTCCCCGCATTAGCGAGAAGTACGAGCTCAACCTGGTGGAGCGGGTGGGCAACCAGGAGGTGCTGGTAGGAGCCTCGACCGGCGAAAATCAGATTCTCAGCCTGTCATTTATTGGTAGCGTGGTGGAGCGCATTCGCCAGTGGAGCGAAAATAAGCTGGTAATGGGGCCAGACAGCAGCACTTTTCCATTGGTAATGGATTCGCCCTTTGGCAGCCTGGATGAGATCTATCGGCGGCAGGTGGCCAAGCTACTGCCGGGCCTGGCCGATCAGCTGATTGTGATGGCGAGCAAGACCCAGTGGCGCGGTGAGGTAGAAGACGAAATGTTGGCCCGCATTGGGCGAGAATATGTGCTGATCTACAATTCTCCTAAGGATGAGGTGCAGGGAGATATGATGCAGATTGGGGGCGAAACCTACCCGCTAATTCGCCAAAGCCCCGATGAGTTTGAGTTTACCGAAATTGTGGAAGTACATCGTCATGGCTGAGAGAGCCTTTGAAATGTCGTGATGGGCGACTTAATGAAATCCCTAAGGTCTAATCGAGATAGGGGGATCGCGATCGCTACTAAATATGGTGCGTCTCATATTCGAGTATTTGGCTCTGTGGCACGGGAAAATGACTCTACCAACATCGTATGATACAGGATGCTGTCATTCGCAACTTCGAGGGTATGGGGAAGGCCGTTAAACGACTATCAGAAGAATTGCGAAACTCTAATTCTGATATTCCCTGGAGGCAAATTGCAGGTTTTAGAGATGTTTTAATCCATGACTATTTCCTGGAGGCGATCGCATCAAAGAGGAGTACAACTTAGGGATCATAGACCCATCGGAGATCAGGTATAGCAGGGGCAGCACCTTTATGAGAGAGACGGAAAATGACTGTTAGAGATTCAATACTACGTGAATTAGATAAAACGCCAGAAGATGTTTTGACAATGGTGCTCTCGTTTATTCAGTTCCTAAATTCAGTCCAGGCTCAAGAGACGTTTGAAACAGCTTTGTTGAGTGAATCTTCTCTGGCCAAAGATTGGCTTTTGCCGGAGGAGGAGGACGCTTGGCAACATTTGTAAGGGGCGATGTGGTAGTGGTGCCGTTTCCATTTTCAGATCTCACTCAAGCCAAGAGAAGGCCTGCTCTGGTGTTAGCAGCTTTGACAGGGGATGATGTAATTCTGTATCAAATTACAAGTCAATCTGTGCGCGATCGCTATTCTGTAGCATTAACATCTGCGGATTTTGAAAGTGGCAGTTTACAAAAAGACAGTAATATTCGTCCCAATCGGCTGTTTACAGCTGATCGAGGCACTCTGTTATACAAAGTGGGCATGATACGCTTGTCTAAACTGGCTGAGGTGGTTCAGTAACTGATTGGGATTTTGCAGGTTGAGGATTAATAGGCAGCGATGGCAGAGAGTCGGATTCGGATTGCGAAGGATAAGGCGGAGCTGGTGAGGGCGCTGAGGGATGGGAGTGATGTGATGATTAACTCTCGTAGATTAGAGAAGTTCAATTGATTAATAAAAATGGCGTTGGCAAGGGTTCATATTTCAGAAGACAAAGCAGAACTGGTGCGAAATTTGCGTTCCAGCGACGGCGCGATCGGACCTTTTCGCGCCTATGCCGATATTGTGACATTTGCTGCCGTGCTAGGATTCCACAACTCGCGACAGGTAGCGCTAGGCAACTATTCTAGAAAAGACCCAGATGCCGTTCTCCAAGAGCAATTCCGCAGCGCTGAAATTATTAAGCTGATAGCCCTAGCCCATACTCAAGATCCAGAAATTTTGTGTGATGACGAAGTGCATGACTACATACGAGTTGAGATTTTTGAGCAATATGTGAACGGCGGCCTAGAGATTTTGGCAGCAGAGTTGAGTGGTAGCGTAGACTACTCAGACCAAATTCTCTTGATGTTGAAGCTGAAGAAACAGACTCAGCAAGCCAGCACAGATTTTGATTTGTCTAAGTTTCTATAGGCGGAGAGGGAAGTCGACTGAAGCCTATGGAGAAAGGTTTTTTATTCTATACTAGGAGGCTTGCCAAGCTCAGGGTAGATAAGGCTAGTACTCCACGGCGCAAGTTTAGATACTATTCCTTAGGGCTAGGGAGCAGGGGAGCTAGGGAGCCAAGCGATCCAGAACGGTGGACATATTTCAGCCTTCGAGTACTAGTGATCATCCCTCAAATATCACCTTCTGTTTTTTCAAGCGTTGATTGAAGAGGCACCGAGGCGATGGTCAAAGACCGGCCCAGAAGGGCGATCGCAAACCGAAGACGACACCACCCTCATGCGCTGGCCGATGGGGGCATTAGTCTAAACAAGTGGGGGGATCCTTGATAATCATCTAAACTTGCATTATTCACCCTATTGCTTTGTCCATCTTTAATTTCGGATGTCGTTTAGCTCCCAAGATTCCTTAGGTGGGGCATTGCGGTTGCGTTGGCGAAGCCTTGCCCTGACGTTATGCACCCTACTCGCCCCCCCAAACTAAGCTTGACAGAGCCCTAGGAAATGTTGTCTACCCTGACTGTTTAGCCATGCCTACCCAAAGCCAAACCAGACCCCTCGGAGAAGTGTTGAAGCGGGCAGGATTGCTCTCACCTGCGCAGCTTCAGGTAGTGCTTCAGGATCAGAAATGGCAGCCCGATCTGAGAATTGGCGATATTCTTGAGCTGCGGGGGTGGGTGAAGCGAGACGCCATTGAATTTTTCGCTGAACAGTGGCCCGAGGCCATCCATGGCGGGCAGGATAAACCCATCGGGTATTACCTTCAGCAAGCGGGGCTACTGGACTCTAAACAAGTTGAAACCCTGCTGCAGGAGCAGGCCCAGGCGGGGCTGAGAATTGGAGCGCTGGCAGTTTTACACGGATGGCTCCCCCAGGAGACGCTAGATTGGTTTCTGCAATCGTTGGCACCCGAGGAGTATGCGTCGTCCGCCTTCATCAAGCGGCAGCAATCAAAACAGGCTGGCCGCGATCGCACTAGCCAAGCCAGTCAAGCTCGGTCAGACAACCTGGCTGCGAGGACGCAACCCAGTCAGCAAGAGACAATTCCCATGGCTCCAAAACCGCCAGCCGATGGGGTAGCCCAACCCAAGGTGGATGATATTCCCTGGGTGGACTGAATTGCAGCGCTAGGGGGGCCATTCAGGTATAACCCTATGAGATTAATCGCACTCGTTTGTCTGCTGATGGTTATCGGTGGGCTGATTGTCATAGCCGCTCAGCCATCCCGGCTAGCCGACTCACCACTTACCCCCACGCTGGTTGCGACTAACCCCTACGGCGTCACCCCCCGAGAGGCCCAGGCTTTAATAGCAGCCCATCGCCACGACCCCGACTTCGTGATTTTGGATGTGCGCACCCCCCCAGAGTTTGCTACAGCACATTTGGCCGGGGCGATTAACCTCGATTTTCATAGCCCCACCTTTCAAGCAGACCTGGCGCAGCTCGATCGCCAAAAGACCTACTTGGTTTACTGCCAGCGGGGCATTCGCAGCGATCGCGCCCGCGCCGTGATGGTCAACCTCAATTTTCGCCAACTCTACGACCTGTTGGGGGGGCTATCGCGCTGGCAGCGAGAGGGCCTGCCGCTCTAGGCAAGGATTGATTTAAGGTACGCCACCCCTGATCTCCGCCAGAATAGAATCGAATAGTCTGCCGACTTCGCCGCGATCGTTGCCAATGACCGCCCCCCTAACCCTGTTTATCTCCTACTCCCATGGCGACGACGCCCTCAAAGATGATCTGGTAACCCACCTAGCCGCCCTGAAGCGCCAGGGCAAAATTCGCGCCTGGCAAGACTGCGACATCGAAGCTGGGGCCGAATGGGATACAGAAACCCAGCAGCAGCTCGATGCTGCCGACCTGATTTTGCTGCTGATCTCTGCTCGATTCATTGCCAGCGATCGCTGCTACGACCAGCAGATACAGCGCGCCCTCCAACGCCACCGCGACGGTACCACCCGCGTCATCCCCGTCATTCTCAGACCCTGCGACTGGCAAAACAGCCCCTTCAGCCACCTGCAGCCGCTACCCAAAGACGCCAAACCCATCACCCAGTGGCCCGACCCAGACGCCGCCCTGTTTAACAGCGAACTATCGCGTCATCTATAGCAATCCGAACTGATTCATGTAAGTAGGGCAGGCATCTTACCCGTGCAGGCGAGACGCCTGCCCTACGGCTTTTCACGATTCACGCAGGATTGCTAAGTAGCTAGGCGCAATTAAATATAAAACGTTCCAGTGGGTAATCTCCGGTTCTACTACGTGCCTCCATGCCCTCAATGACGGTCATGGCCAGGTCATATTCGTTATCAAACATCTGCCCGGCAATCT
>NZ_JADEWX010000121.1 GCF_015207395.1 Nodosilinea sp. LEGE 07088 | reverse complement strand
CCGCACTTGACTCCCACTCAGCTTAATCCCAGTTTCCTGTTCTAAATATGTGGCCAACCTAGCTGCGGTCCAGCGACCAAATTCATATCCTAGTTCTTGAGGCTCTTTCTCAATGACCTCTAATAACAAGTTCACATATGGGTCGGTGGCCTTGTGATAGTTCCCACGCATTCGTTCATCGGTTAGGCTCGATAGGTCACTCGGATCTCCATGAGCACACCAATAGGCTACTTTCCTTAAGGAGCAACCTAGAAAGTCCGCAATCTCTTGCTGCTTTTTGCCATCATTACGTAACAGTAGAATTAGAATCCGCTCACGGATGTCGGGGTGCTCATGAAACTTAAGCTGCTTCTGCAACTCCTGTTTCTCTTCGGCGGTCAGATAGTTCTTGATTGGCATAGATACTTCGCCAAAATATGCTCTCTAATATGTAGTTTAAATGATTAACAGCTTATTCGGGAATACCCAGGTCTTGGTACTGGCCGCGTTTGGCCACGTAGTCTCGGTTTCGCTGCACCTCCCCTGGGCTAACGATCTCAACTACCAGCATTGGCGGCCCCATCGAAATCCGCAGCGTGTTGCGTCGCTTCAGCTGTTCAACCTGCTCTTCGTGGATGACCGTGAGGTCTGGGTAGCGATTCCTTGGTTCGCCACGTACCTCAATTTCTAAACCATGTCCTCTAAGGCGACGGTGACCTACGATTGGCAGCAATAGTGCAAAAAGAAAATTGGCCGTTTCAACGTTGAACCCTGACTCTGGCGGCACCTCGATCAGTTCTCCGTTGAACAACTCATAGAGGTTTTCTGTCCCATCGTCGTAGGTCAGATAATCGTCAAAGCTCTGGAACCGTTGCTTAAGCTGAACCATAGGTTTGCAGATAACCGAGGGAAAAATTGGGCTGCTGAGGACTAACCCTATTCTAGAGCCATCGCCAAAGGCAGAGCTGGAATGCTTTCCTCAGCAAGAATCTGGCCTAACCTCTAGTTCACTGGACACAGGACTTTGATCATGTCCCCTGGAACGTAAACACGCCGTAGTTCCTCTAAACAGGAACTACGGCGTGCTGCCAAGCCAAAATCGCCCAGTCGAAATCCACAATAGGGATCAGGTATCGTCGTGGGCATAGCGGTGGTAGAGGAAGTCGAGGGCTTCGTTGCGCAGCTCATAGAACCGGGGATCTTCCATGATGCGAGCCCGAGTGCGGGGGCGTTCGAAGGGCACCTGCATAATTTCGCCGATTTTGGCGGCGGGGCCATTGGTCATCATCACAATGCGATCGCTCAAAAACAGCGCCTCGTCAATGTCGTGGGTGATCATCAGCACAGTGATCTGGTGGTCTCGCCAGATCTTCAGCAGCTCTTCTTGCAGCTCTTCTCGGGTGATGGGGTCGAGCGCGCCAAAGGGTTCGTCGAGAATCAGCACCTTTGGGCGTAGGGCCAGGGCGCGGGCAATGCACACCCGCTGTTTCATGCCGCCAGAGAGGGCACCGGGCTTTTTGTTGGCCACATCGGCTAGGCCCACCATCTCCAGGTGTTCCATGACGATGTGCTTTTTCGCCGCCTCAGGCTTGTTAGGAAAGACCGAGTTAACGCCCAGGTAGATATTTTCGTAGGCCGTCAGCCAGGGCAGCAGCGAGTAGTTTTGAAACACCACCATGCGATCGGGGCCAGGCTCACGGATAGGCACCGTTTCCAACCGCACCTCGCCCTCGGTGGGTTGACGAAACCCGGCCACCATATCGAGCATGGTCGATTTGCCGCAGCCCGAGTGGCCAATAACGCAGACAAATTCCCCTTCATTGACCGCCAGGTCAATACCGTCGAGCACGACAAAGTCGCCGTTGAGGGTGGGGTAGACCTTCGAAAGGTTATCAATCAGCAGGAAGGGTTCCTGAGTGGCAGGCATAGTGGACTGAGGTTGGGTACGGGTGTTTAAGGTTTGCATGGGGCGTAGGGTCGCAGATACGGAACAGGGGGAGACCAAATTTTCTGTATTCACCAGGCCCGTAGCGAGAAGGGGTTAGCAACGCCTTCCCCTACTAGGAGGGTATTAGAATTACACAGCTGCCATTGCATCCATAGGCACTTCTTCGATACGAATGTCGCGCTTGATGGCAAATTGATCCAGATATTTCAAGGGCTCATCGGGGTCAAAGACGACGCCATCAAAGAGCTGGGTAGTGTGGCGATCGCGGCCAATATCGATCAGCCCTAGCTGGCGAGCCGCTTCACCAAAGATATCGGGACGGGTCACGCGCTCAGCCACAGCCAGCCAGTTGCGAGGGAAGGGGGTAACGCCCCAGCGAGCCATTTGGGTCATCAACCACACCACCTCAGCCACATCGGGGCAGTTAGCCTTGCCGGTGTAGAACTGAATGTAGTTGGGGACTGCGACGGGTTCGCTGCCATCGCCCCGGTCGTAGGGGTCAATAAAGCCCTGGCGAATGTAGGCCTCATCCGCCCCAACGTACTCAGGGCGGGCCAGCAGGTTGGCAATTTCTTCGCGGTTGCGGCGATCGTCGCAGTACTCACAGGCTTCGAGCAGGGCCTTGACCAGCGCTACGTGGGTCTTGGGATACTGGTTAGCCCAGGCCTCGGTGACGCCCAGCACTTTTTCAATGTGGCCAGACCAGATGTCGTTGTCGATCGCCATGACCACGCCGACGTCCTCCTGCACCGCCCGCACGTTCCAGGGTTCACCGACGCAGTAGCCGTCGATAGAGCCCGCCTTCAGGGTTGAGACCATCTGGGCCGGGGGAATCATGGTGACGCTGACATCGCGATCGGGGTCGATGCCGCCTGAGGCCAACCAGTAGCGCAGCAGCAGGTTGTGCATGGAGGTGGGGTGCACCGCCGCCAGGGTATGCACCTGGTCGGGGCGGCGATCGAGGGAAGCCTTGAAATCGGCCAGCGATCGCACCCCCTGGTCAAACAGACGCTTGCCAAAGGTAATGGCATTGCCATTGCGGCTGAGGGTGAGCGCACTCACCATGGGCATGGGCCGCTGGTTGCCGTAGCCCAACGTAATGCCCAGGGGCATGCCCGCCACCATCATGGCGGCATCGAGGCGTTTGCTGGTAACGCCCTCGGCGATCGCATTCCAGCTGGGTTCGCGGTTAAGGGTAACCTGGCTCAGGCCATTGGCCTCAAACAGCCCTTTCTCTTTGGCCACCACCAGCGGCGCACAGTCGATCAAGGGAATAAAGCCCAGCTCGAGGTTGACCTTCTCCAGGCCGTTGGCCGCCACCGCCGCCGCTGGCTTGGCCTTTTGTATCTTGACCCGCTTCTGCTGATTGAGGAAATAGACAATCTCGTTGCGCAGGCTGTAGTAGTTGGGGTGCTTGACCACCTCCATGCGCTCGCGGGGGCGAGGGAAGGGGACATCGACGATTTGGCCCACATGGGCCTCGGGGCCGTTGGTCATCAGCACGATGCGATCGCTCAGCAGCAGCGCCTCATCTACATCGTGGGTAACCATGATGCAGGTGACTTCGTTCTCCTGACAGATTTTCATCAACTGCTCTTGCAGACCACCACGGGTGAGGGCATCTAGCGCCCCAAAGGGCTCGTCGAGCAGCAGTAGCTTAGGGCGAATGGCGAGGGCGCGGGCGATCGCCACCCGCTGCTTCATGCCGCCGGAGATTTGCCCAGGGCGCTTATAGGCGGCCTTTTGCAGCCCCACCATGTCGATGTGGTGGTCAATCATGCGATCGCGCACCGGCTTGGGATGCTTTTGCATCACCCGGTCTACCGCTAGCGCAATGTTTTCACGCACCGTCAGCCAGGGCAGCAGCGAGTAATTTTGAAACACCACCATGCGATCGGGGCCGGGGTCAGTCACCTGCCTGCCCTCCAGCACAATGCCGCCAGCGCTGGGCTGATCGAGCCCCGAGAGAATATTGAGCAGGGTCGATTTGCCGCAGCCCGAGTGACCCACCAGCGAGACAAATTCGCCCTTGTGAATCTGCAAGTCGATGTTTTTGAGCGCAATATACTCGCCCCCATCGGGCAGCTTAAAGACGCGATCGACGTGGTCAACTTCTACAAATACAGCCATGGTGTGCAAGGGATGAAGGTGCAGGTCGAGCCGGAAATTCTAGTAAAGGTAGGGTGGGCACCGCCCACCAAAAACCCTTCAAGCAAAATTACAGGGTGAGAACAACGAGCTATGGGAGTCAGTAGAACATCATCCTGCAAGCCGCAGAGGAAGATGGGGGCAGTACCCGCTCTACTGCTTTTGTTCTTCAGGCAGTACCAGAGTGCCAACAAAGACAATTAGACGGTCGAGGAGCAAGCCTACAATCCCGACATAGATAATGGCAATGATGATGTCGCTGATGCGCGAGCTGTTCCAGGCATCCCAGATAAAGAAGCCAATGCCCACGCCGCCAATCAACATTTCCGCCGCCACAATCGCTAACCACGACAAGCCAATGCCGATGCGTAGACCAGTAAAGATGTAAGGCACCGTTGCCGGGAACAAGATTTTGAAAAAGTACTGAGACTTAGACAACCGCAACACCCGCGCGACGTTCGTATAGTCTTGGGGAATTTGTCGCACCCCTTCGGTGGTGTTAATGATAATAGGCCAGATCGCCGTAATGAAAATCACGAAAATAGCAGACGGGTTGGCCTGCTGCAAAGCGGCCAGCGAAATCGGTAGCCAAGCCAAGGGCGGTACCGTTCGCAAAATCTGAAACAGCGGATCGAGGGCACTATACATTAATGAACTGGTGCCAACCAAAATCCCCAGACCGACACCCGTGATCGCTGCTAGGGTAAAGCCGATTGCCACCCGCTGTAAGCTGCTCAGTACCTGCCAAAACAGGCCCTTATCGGTGCCGCCATTGTCAAAAAACGGGTTAATAATGAGTTCCCAGGTATCTTGAACCGTGCGGACGGGGCTAGGCAGGTTGGCATCTGGCCCCATGGTCAACAGTTGCCAAACAATCAAAAAGATCAAGATGGCTACCGTAGGTGGAATCAACCTTTTTAACCTGGTTCCAACCTGACCAACGAACCGTTGAAAATTAAAGGGCGATCGCGCTGGGCGAATATCAAGAGGTGCTGTCATGGACGTTGGATCTCCAGAGCGTGCAGCAGAGCAAACAAGAATCACGAACGAAGGCTTTACCCCTCCTGGTGGAGGGGATGAGAAACACGAGTCTATACCCGCTTAATTTTGAGACTAGCGAGATAGGCTTGAGGATCTTCAGGGTCAAAGGTGACCCCATCAAAGAAGGTCTCCACGCCGCGAGAAGTGCTCTTGGGAATCATGTCTTCTTGACCCAGTGCGGTGGCTGCCTCGCGCCAGAGATCTTCGCGGTTGACCGCATCGACCGTAGCCTGAATATCAGTGTCGGGAGGCAGATAGCCCCAGCGGATGTTCTCGGTTAGGAACCAGGTATCGTGGCTCTTGAAGGGGTAAGAGGCATTGTCGGCCCAATATTTCTGCATCAGGTCGGGCAACTCTTCGACCCGACCCAGACCAAAGTCGTACTTACCCTGGGCGCGATCGATAATGTCCTCAAAGGGCACATTAAACCAGGCCCGTTCCGACAGAATCTGGCACATTTCTTCTTTGTTCTCGGGCTGACTGCACCAAATTTGGCCTTCCATTGTGCCCATCAGCAGCGCCTTGGCGGCCTTAGGGTTAGCATCGACCCAGTCGGCCCGCATCCCCAGCGCTTTCTCGGGGTGGTCTTTCCAGAGCTGGCCTGTGGTCAGAGCATTGTAGCCCACATCCTGATTCACCGTTTGCAGGGGCCAGGGCTCACCCACGCAGAACGCATCCATGTTGCCGACCTTAACGTTGGCTACCATCTGGGGCGGGGGCACCACAATAGTGGAAACATCTTGGTCGGGATCAATGCCGCCTGCGGCCATCCAGTAGCGAATCCACAGATCGTGAGTACCACCCGGGAAGGTCATAGCTGACTTGAGCTCGTTTCCGGCAGCTTTACGGGCCGCAAAGGCCTCCTTCAGCGGAGCGCTATCAATCCCAATTTGGAGATCGGCGTAGTCATTGGAAAGACAAATCCCTTGGCCGTTGACATTCAGGCGAGCCAAAATGTACATCGGCACTTTGTTGCCGTCAGTGACGGTACCCATGGAGATCAGATAGGGCATAGGAGTAAGAATGTGTGCCCCGTCAATACCGCCACCGCCAGAACCCAGCACCAGATTGTCGCGGGTGGTGCCCCAGGACGCCTGCTTTTCCACCGACACATCGGTCATGCCGTACTTGTCGTAAAAGCCTTTAACCTTGGCGATAATCAGCGGTGCTGAGTCGGTGAGCGCAATGAAACCGAGCTTGGCTGTGGTGGTTTCAGGAGCATCGGCGGGGTCAACTGCGACCTCGGTCGTTTCTTCTGACGAGGCGACCGGGTCGGTAGATTGAGATTGACCACAGGCGTGAAGAAACACGGTTCCGGCAGCAGCAGTACCGGTGGTCAGCAAAAATTTACGGCGATTTAATCGAGTCATATTGCACTCACTCCAGAGTTATAAATGCGAAAAGGATGTATCTGAAATTTTGGTCTACTGTCGCTTCAACGATTTATCGAGGATGTCAAACACGCATAAAACACATGACCCTGCTAATGCCAAAATTTGACTTGCCATGGAATCAGAAATTACCTCAACAAACTGTGGTGATGCTAGTAGAATCCATCAGGTCAATTAGGAACAACCAACAAATTTTGAGCTTGAAATCGTCCAAAATAGTACAAACTTCAGCACAGCATGGCAACAAGAAGTAGCTTTTAGCTGGTTAGACCATACCAGGAAAGCAACATTCAGAGCTGGCAGAACTACCACTCTTCTATTCTTAATCGACTCAGATGCCAAATATTTTTGCGTCTCCGCATAACGGCATATGACGTTAAACTATTCAAACTCTCAAACGCGTTTTGTATTGTTAGTTACGGTTTGCAACAGGTAATCCTCTTATTGCATTCTACTCATGTAGGTTTTGCATAGTGCTCAAGATCAAGCCCGCCAAGTCTCACAGCCCGGGGCGATCGCCCCGGGCTGTGAGATAAATCGCTTCGGAGAAATTATTTCCCCTAGAGAAACTTGCCGGCCATGCCAATCAGCCCGGCCATTTGCCCCAGGTCAACTTCGCCGGAGAGCACCTTTTGCAGCAGCCCACCGCCCTGGGAGTTGGATCCCTTGACCAAAAACTGGGCAATCATCGGGGTAACGCTCTTGACCATGGCTGGGTCGACCCCAACCCGCTGGGCGATCGCACCTACCTGTTCCGAGGCCAGCAGTTGCTCGACCGCGCCCGTGGTCGCCACCGATTGCAGCACGCCCATGAGCGAGCCCGCGTTCCCCTGGCCTTTGGCTTGCAGCACGCCCTGGAGGTTGCTGGCAATGTCGCCAATCTTGTTGTTATCAACCGGGGCGTTGTTAAGCGCGCCCATTAACGAGCCCATCAGGTCGCCGCTGGCATCGATATCACTCGCGGCGATCGCCTGATTGACCATGCCCATCAGATCCATACTTTCACCCTTACAATCATGTCTCGCTTAGGCTAAACCGTTTGGCCAACGACAGCAAGATATTCGCTATACCTCGACCAGGCTAAAACGCTCAGTGCGATCAGTGGGCGCATCAAAATCAATCACCGGCCCCGCTGGCACAATTTGGTGAGGGGTTCACGCCGGGGTGGCTCATGTAATAGTGGCGCTTGATGTGCTCCATATTGCAGGTGGCCTTAAAGGCGGGCTGTTGATACAAACCGCGCAGGTAGCCCCACAGGTTGGGATAGTTTCAATCTGAGCCTACCGCCTCTACAGAGCACCGCCCTCTGGCGAGAGAAAGAACCCTGGGTAAAACCGCATTCCAATCACCTTTTAGGTTCAACCATCGGTGAGGAACCATACCTAAATTGCATTCGCGACTAACACCAGTGGTAGGATGCTATGAAGCTAGGGGTGTCCGAGCAATCGGGCTGAGATCATACCCTCAGAACCTGACCTGGTTAATGCCAGCGGAGGAAAGCGTTGCTTGAGGTCACGTACCGAAACGACGAGCGGATAGTTGTTCTGGAGCTGTTCCCAGATCATTTAGCGGGTGTCAGCGACAGGCTGGTGCTCACTCGCTATAGCTCTCTAGTTCTCGATTTCACCCGACCTCACCCGACCTCACCTGTAAACGTGTTCTGCGAGTCTTCTGTTCTCTAAGGCAGCCGCCTCTAGCAAACACCCAACCACAACGAGGTGAGTTGTGACATGACGCTAAGTGCAACGGCGATCGCCGTCACTCTGATTACCGTGGCCAGCTTTACGCTGATTGGCCTGCTCCAGGCCAGCCGCCACGCCATTTCCCTGGAAGACTACATGGTCAGCCGCAACCGGGTCGGCACCCCGATGGCGCTGGCCACCATTGTCGCCTCGGCCATGGGCGCGTGGATTTTGTTTAGCCCGCCCGAGGTTGGTGCCACCAGCGGCATTGCAGGCATTGTCGGCTACTGCATCGGGCAGGCGACGCCAGCGGCGCTGTTCGCCTTTTTGGGCACGCGGATGCGGTTTCTGATGCCCAAGGGCCACTCTTTAAACGAGTACGTACTGCACCGCTTTGGCCAGGCCATGTACCGGCTGACGCTGGGGATTGTAGTGTTTTACATGTTTGTGTACCTGGCGGCGGAGTTGACCGCGATCGCAAAAGCGGTCGAACTCATGGCAGGCGTCCCCCTCTGGCTCACGGCTCTACTGGTAATCACCGCCGTTTTTATCTACACCCTGGTGGGCGGCCTGGAAGCGACGATTTTTACCGATGCGATTCAGTTTGCGGTGATTATGCCGCTGCTGCTGCTGAGCTTTGGTATTGCAGTATTTGCCCTGGGGGGTTGGGGGAATGCGATCGCGCCCGTATCCCAAGCCGCCCCCGAACTGCTGACCCTGGCGAACGGCCCCGGCATCAAGTTTGGGGCCACGCTGGTAATCGCGGTGATCGCCGCCGAGATGTTTAACCAGACCAACTGGCAGCGCATCTACGCCTGCAAGACCGATCAGGTGGTGCGGCGATCGTTTTTGGGATCGTTTGTGCTGATTTTGCCGATGCTGTTCATCGCTGGGCTGCTGGGCATTTTGGCGATGAACTTTGGCTTCAACGACGATCGCGCCTTTTTCTCGCTGATCCAGGCCCTGGCGCTGCCGGGCTGGGTGAGCATTGCGGTACTGGTGCTGGTGCTGGCCCTGGTGATGAGCAGCCTGGACTCGCTGCTGAACGGCATCGCCAGCGTGTTTACCACCGACCTGCTGCGGATTTTTCCCGAGAAATCCACCGGCGGCATTCTCAAGATCACCCGACTGCTGACGGTGGTGGTGGGAATTCCGGCGATCGCGATCGCCTCGCGGGGCTACAACGTGCTGTACCTGTTTTTGCTGGCCGATCTGGTCTGCGCCGGAGCGCTGTTTCCGGTGCTGTTTGGGCTGTATTCCAGAAGGCTGACAGGGACGATGGCGTTTTGGAGCGCGATCGCATCCATAGCTGCCGGTGCCCTGTTCTTCCCCCGGCCCGACTTTAGCCCCTGGAATGGTCTGCCCTTTGCGGGCGATCTGCTGGTCAGCTTTGCCGCCCCGATTGTGGTGTCGATAGCGCTCTGCCTGGGCTGGATACAGCTGATGGCCAGCCAGGGCAAGACGGAGGCGTTTGACTTTGGCATTCTCAGCCGCGACATCCGCGCCTATGGCGAGGGAGAGGTGTTGCCTATAGAAGGGTTGCCCGATAGATAGCGCTTGGAAGGTGGCGGGGCTAAATCTATCCGCCACAACACAACTCTATCTGAAATGTTTGAAGTCCCTTGTTTTTCTGACTGGGTTCAAGCAGTCAAAATGACTGAGGTAATACCCAAGACAGGTGCTGGATAATCCCTGAATCCGGGGTATCATCCAGCACTTTTGGCGAATAGTGGGCAGTGTTCAGATTTTTGTGTAAGTTTCCGCAGACAAATTAGGTTAGACTCCTGAAAACCTTGCGGGATAGGCATCCTACTTGTTCAAGCCAGACAGGCGAGACGCCTATCCCCAGAACAGCCTGAATACTCCCAGATATTCAGCCCAACGATCTCGTACGTACAAAACTCTACAGATAATAAAATTAATACAATAAAAAATGACAATGAGCATCAGGTGATACTATGGCAATCTTTCGATGTAAAACGTGTAGTCATCTTCGGGAAGTCCCGAATACCTATATTGGGAAATTAGTGAATTGCCCCCGATGTAAAAAGGTTAACCAGATCCATGGCACCGTGGAATTTATCGAGAAAGTGATTGAGAGATATCTCCTGCAATACAAGGAATTGCAGGGCTTGCGGCAGCAACTTGCTCCTTTAAATCCCTCTGCTTCATTACCAGCAGAGCAACAGCCACTTGTAGATATCGATATTTATAATACGACAGCGATGGCTAGTAGCCAACAATATAAACCAATTCTGACGTGGTTTCAGGAACGCCAAATCCAGCTTAATGTCAATCATCAGGCCATTGATACAACTGGCTTTTTCGACGAAGTGGCCATGCAGTTAGGCGATAATCATGAAACACTTCAATTAGTGAGTGACCAAATCAAATATATCCAACAGAAAGGATATACTAACGCCACCATTCGCCTCTCAAAGAAGAGTCAAAAAGATATCAAGCTTATTACACAGTTCTGCAAAGAACTTTACAATTACTCATTTGTGGCAAAATATTTTTATCAGAAGCAAGAAAAGATTATTAGACTGACACTTCAAACAGCCCCAACAATCACAGCTTTTTTTAATGGTGCATGGATGGAATGGTATGTTTTTATGAAGCTGTTAGAATTCGTTCGCGAACAACAGCTTCCTGTGGCATGTTTGCGAAGCCTTTCTGTGACATTTTCTAATGAAGACACACATGAGCTTGATGTCTTTTTTCTCGTCAATAACCGTATTCCTATCTGCATTGAATGCAAAACAGGTGAGTTTCGACAGCATATTGATAAATACTCAACAATGCGGAAGCGATTGAAGCTTGAGAAAACACAATTTCTGCTCTGTGTCATCGGCTTAAGTGAAGAACAAACGCAGGGATTGAGCAGCATGTATGACGTGACATTTGTCAACGAAAAGAACTTCCTTAAACATGTTGAGCACCTACTTGTATAAAATGATAAAAGTTTTTTTTGCTGGCAGAAGACAGTTTTATCGATTCGATATTTCGGCCTGTGTTGGCCTAAACCCCGCTTGACAAGCTGCATGTAGCCAAATTGTTGATTCTACATTCTCGACAATTAGACTGGCCGCATTATTTATATAATTGCATGTACACTCGTAATTCCGTAATCGGCTAATGCAAAGCGTTAGATAAGACTGAACACCTAGGTCTTGTTAATAGCTACTAGGCCGCCGGTTGAAAGACCGTATCGTTGGCGATCGCTACCGTATCACCAGTTTGCTTAATCACAAACAACCCCTGCTGATAGGCATAGCGGTCTACCTCCGCGTCGATCTCAATCCCCGCCACTGCCCCGCGAATCTGATGCCTCGTGTAGTCCAGGAAATGCCTGTCGAAACTGCCCGAGATGAGATCAAACGCTGATTCGCTACGATAGACGTACCTTCACTAGCTCAATCTTTTAGGCATGCCATGACTACTGTGCCGCTCACTGACCCGATTACCGTAGAGATTACGCCGCTGCCCCGTGCAGCACTAGATGAGCTATATCACTTTCTGCAATATTTGCAATTTAAGTACGGGGCAGATTTAGAGCCTACCCTGGAGGCGATCGAGGACGAAATAGATGACTTTGACGCCGACGTAGCCCTACAAGAATCAGGAGACATTTCGCTAAGCCGTCTCAAGCAAGAGCTTGGGTTATTAAGGTAGGGCATCGGCGCGACATCTATGAAGAACCTTAGCTGTTCTGCATTGATCCTGAGCATCAGTGGTAGGGTTTTAGCAAGCTAGGGGTGTCCGATTGCATCGGACTGAGATCATACCCTCAGAACCTGACCTGGTTAATACCAGCGGAGGAAAGCGTTGCTTGCGGTAACCAGCCGAACCGACGAGTATATTCGCGCTCTAGAGCTATTTCCAGAGCATTGGGTAAAGTTTCAGCAGATGGCTGAGGTTTGCCTGCGATCGCTCCCTACTCGGCTTTACCCATCCAAACCACCCGACGTCCGATTCAGGCCAGACCTCTAGCGCCACACCAGAGGTAAACCATGAGAACTGAATGGATTGCTAAACGCCAGGGCCACACCAACGTGTCCCAAATGCACTACGCTCGCCAGGGCCTGATCACCGAAGAGATGGCCTACGTGGCCCAGCGGGAGAACCTGCCGGAAGAGCTGATCCGCGATGAAGTGGCGCGGGGCCAGATGATCATCCCCGCCAACATCAACCACCCCAACCTGGAGCCGATGGCGATCGGCATTGCGTCGAAGTGCAAGGTCAACGCCAACATCGGCGCGTCGCCCAACTCGTCAGACATCAACGAAGAGGTGGCCAAGCTGCACCTGGCGGTGAAGTACGGGGCCGACACCCTGATGGATCTCTCCACGGGGGGCGGTGACCTGGATGCCATTCGCACCGCCATCATCAACGCCTCCACCATCCCGATCGGCACTGTGCCCGTCTACCAGGCGCTGGAGAGCGTCCACGGCACCATCGAGAACCTGACTGCCGATGACTTTTTGCACATCATTGAGAAGCACGCCCAGCAGGGAGTCGATTACCAGACCATCCACGCCGGGATTTTGATCGAGCATTTGCCCTTGGTGCGCGATCGCATTACCGGCATCGTCTCGCGCGGCGGCGGCATTCTGGCCCGCTGGATGCTGCACCACCACCAGCAAAACCCGCTCTACACCCACTTCAACGACATCATCGAAATCTTCAAGCGCTACGACGTATCGTTCAGTTTGGGGGATTCCCTGCGCCCCGGCTGCCTGCACGACGCCACCGATGCCGCCCAGATGGCGGAGCTTAAAACCCTGGGGGAACTCACCCGCCAGGCCTGGGAGCACGACGTCCAGGTCATGGTGGAAGGCCCCGGCCATGTGCCCATGGATCAGATCGACTACAACGTCAAAAAGCAAATGGAAGAATGCGCCGAAGCGCCCTTCTACGTGCTCGGTCCCCTGGTGACGGACATTGCCGCTGGCTATGACCACATCAGCTCCGCCATCGGGGCGGCCCTGGCGGGCTGGAGCGGGGCGGCGATGCTCTGCTACGTGACGCCCAAAGAGCACCTGGGCTTGCCCAATGCTGAGGATGTGCGGGCCGGGCTGATCGCTTACAAGATTGCCGCCCATGCGGCGGATATTGCTAGGCACAGACTGGGGGCGCGCGATCGCGACGATGCCATGTCCCACGCCCGCTACAACTTCGACTGGAATAAGCAGTTCGAGCTGTCGCTAGACCCCGAACGGGCGAAGGAATACCACGACGAAACCCTGCCCGCCGACATCTACAAAACCGCTGAGTTTTGCTCGATGTGTGGCCCCAAGTTCTGCCCCATGCAGACCAAGGTGGATGCCGACGCCCTGACTGAGCTAGAGAAGTTCTTAGCGAAGGAAAAGGCCACGGTTTAGATCTGTGATTTGAGAAATCCAGATCCATAATCAAACCCCCCGTAGGGGCGTAGCATGCTACGCCCCTACGCCTGGGACAGATCGAATCACTAATTGACTTGAGCAATGACCTGCCCAATATCGTGAGGGGTCAACCCGGTCGCCAGCATAGCCCGCATCAACAGTTCAATCGAAACCGAAGCATCGCCATTTTCAGCTTTAGCAATTCGGGGTTGGCTGGAATGTAATTTATTGGCAAGTTCTGCTTGAGTCATGGCCACTTGCCGTCGCTCTTTGAGACAGCGGCTAAGGGCAAGTTTAATTTCAATGACCACAGCCTCTTCAGGAGTAAGGTCGAGGAATTCCGACACTGTCCCTACTTTCCAGCCTTTGTCTTCTAGACTTTTGCGTTTAGCGTCTTCCATATCATTGACCTCCTAAATCCTGGTCGTATTTACGTAGCCGCTTTTTGCACGTATCAATTACGCTGGTTGGCGTTGCTTGAGTCGTCTTTTGAAACACCTCAAGAATTAAAATCGCGTCTTCATCAATGCGATAAACAATGCGCCAGTTTTTCGATGCACTCCGAATGCGTAGTTCATGACACCGATTGCCAATGCTGGGCATCGGTCTGGAATGGGGGAGTCCTAAGTTTTCTCCCCGCTGCAGCCGCCTCAATAAAAACCCCGCCTCTAAACGGGCTTCCTGGCTGAAAGGAGGGGTTTTAACTTCTCCATGTAGCCAGACTAAAGGTTTATCGATCTGCTCCATGGGTTGTTTATATCATATCTGATATATTTCTGATAGAGGTGACCAATGCCTACTGCATCCTGTATAACAATTGCCTTTCCCTGGGTGGACTAAGCATCTGCCCTATTTCCCATTGTCGATTTGATAGGCTGTAGGCATTAATTGGGCTACGTTGACCTATGACCCTCGCTGTTAACCCACCCATCCAGCAAAAGCCCCTCAGCGTCGACGAATTTCTTGCTCGCTACGGTGACGACAACCGCTACGAACTGATCGATGGGGAGGTCTTTGACTTGGAACCCACTGGCCCCCATGAGCAAGTCGCGGCGTTTATTACCGCAAAGCTCTGTGTCCAAATCGACCAGGCCAGCGCACCCTGGTTTGTGCTGCAGCGAGGGCTGTTGCGTCCTGCTGGTACAAGGATGACGGCCTTTCGTCCCGATGTTGCCGTGGTCAATCGCGATGAACTCAGCCAAGAATCGCTTTGGGCCGATCAGTCGATTTTGACGCTGGGTAGCTCACTGAAGTTTGTCGCCGAGGTGGTGAGCGGCAACTGGCAAAACGACTACGCCCGCAAGGTTGAAGACTACGCAGTCTTAGGCATTCCCGAATATTGGATTGCCGACTACGCCGGATTGGGGGGCACTCGGCACATCGGCAAACCCAAACGCCCTACCCTCTCAATCTGCACCCTGGTGGATGGTGAGTACGAGATTCAGCCGCTGTGGGGCAACCAACCCATCATTTCGCCGACCTTTCCAGAGCTAGACCTGACCGCAGCACAGGTTTTAAATGCAGGACGGTTATGACCCCACGATCGAGTGTTTCCTATGCAAACGACCACACTCTATGACCAAGACTTTTATGGCTGGACTCAGCGCCAGGTCGATCTCTTGCGCGCTGGTCGATGGGAAGAGCTCGATATTGAAAACCTGGTTGAGGAAATTGAGTCATTGGGCAGACAGGAACGCCAGGAGCTTCGCAATCGGCTGGGAATATTGCTCGGGCATTTGCTCAAGTGGCACTATCAGCCCGAAGCCCGAACCAAAAGCTGGGCAGCCACTATTCAAGAGCAACGTCGGAGAATTCAGCGTCACTTGAGAGAGAATCCTAGCCTGAGGCCCTATCTGGCTGAGGCGATCGCCATTGGCTACGAAGATGGCCTAGATTTGGTCAACCGCGAAACGCCCCTCGACCCCAAACAGCTGCCGCAAGCCTGTCCCTTTTCGGAAGCAGACATCTTTGAGCAACCTATCGACTGGCCGCCGCCCACCGCTTAATCAGCATGGGAACCGCTACTCCACCTTGGCCAGGAGAAAGTTATGGACCAAACCAGCGCCTATGATGCTTAGTGAAAAGTAATCACGGCACAAGGGCATGGCGCAATCGGGGATTCTGAAGAACTACATCAACGGCCAGTGGGTCGCCTCTACGGCAGGGGATGTGCTCGCGGTGGATAACCCGGCCACCGGAGAGGTGCTGGGTCAGGTGCCCGTTTCCCCGAAAGATGAAGTCGATCAGGCCGCTCAGGCCGCCGCGATCGCCTTCGCAGACTGGCGGCGCGTGCCCCCACCCCAGCGTGTACAGCCCCTATTTAAGCTCAAGAACCTGCTGGAAACCCACCGGGCCGAGCTAGCCCAGATCATCACCCAGGAGTGCGGTAAAACCCTGGCAGAATCTCAGGGGGAACTGCAGCGGGCGATCGAGAACGTGGAGGTGGCCTGCGGCATGCCGATGATGATGCAGGGCACGGTGCTGGAGGATATCGCCAGCGGCATTGATGAGTTTATGATTCGCCAACCGCTGGGGGTGGCGGCGGCGATCGCGCCCTTCAACTTCCCCGCCATGATTCCCTTCTGGTTTATGCCCTACGCCCTGGCCTGCGGCAACACCTATATTGTGAAACCCTCCGAAAAAGTGCCCCTGACCATGCAGCGCATCTTCGAGCTGCTGGATGCGGCGGGCTTTTCCCCCGGTGTGGTGAACCTGGTGCATGGGGCCAAGGAAACCGTCGATGCGATTCTGGAACACCCTACCATTCGGGCGATTAGCTTTGTGGGCTCATCCCCAGTTGCTAAGTACATCTACGCCCAGGCGGCGGCCCACGGCAAGCGGGTGCAGTGCCAGGGCGGGGCTAAGAACCCAGTGATCGTGCTGCCCGATGCCGATCGCGACATGACCACCCGCATTGTCGCCGATAGCGCCTTTGGCTGTGCCGGTCAGCGCTGCCTGGCTGCATCCCTGGCGGTGACCGTGGGGGAAGCCGGGGAGTGGTTTACCGATGCGATCGCTCACACCGCCGCCACTCGTACCGTCGGCAATGGCCTGGACTCCAATGTGCAGATGGGGCCGGTGATCACCGCCCAGAGCCAGCAGCGCATCGAGCACCTGATTCAAACCGGGGCCGACGAGGGGGCGACGGTGCTGGTGGATGGTCGCCATGCCCAGATTCCCGACCTGGAGGCAGGTAACTTCGTCAAACCTACGGTGCTGCAAAACGTGCCCCCCAGCGGCGAAATTGCCCACACCGAAATCTTTGGCCCGGTGCTGGGCCTGATGCCCGTGGAGACGATCGAAGCTGCGATCGCCCTGGTCAACCAGAGCCCCTGGGGCAACATGGCCTGCCTGTTTACCAACAGCGGGGCCGCCGCCCGCCAGTTTCGCTACGAGGCCACCGCAGGCAACATCGGCATCAACATCGGCGTAGCGGCACCGATGGCGTTCTTCCCCTTCAGCGGCTGGAAAGACAGCTTCTTTGGCGACCTGCACGGCCAGGGGGCCCACGCGGTGGAGTTTTTCACCCAAACCAAGGTGGTGGTGGAGCGCTGGCCGCAGGAATGGAGCCGTCAGTTTTGAGGGAAGAGGCGTACAGACACCATTCACTGTCGGGCCTGCTTAGCCCCTAACGCAGCAGTTTATTGAAAGGCTGAGGGAATACTGAAGAGTGGCTTGTACAATCCAATTTATAGGAACCGGGTTATGGTTGGAACATCTGTATATGCTACTTTTTATATCCCTCAGAAAATCGCGGAAGGGCTAGCAAATGGCACGCTAGAGCGGATCGGAGGTGTTGTCAGAGAAGTTGGTAGCAAGAGAATTGTCGCGTGGTTGCGTGAGATTCCAGACGCTTCAAATAAGATTCAAAAAATTATTCACATCAACACAGCAATTAGTGTATTGACTCTCGGCACTACTGTTGCTGGATTTGCAGTAATTCACCAGCGGCTAGATAGTATTGAAGCTTGCCTTAAAGACATGCAGGAAACTCTAAATGAAATTGATCAAAAGCTTGATCTAAGTTTCTATGCCCAATTCAGAGCAGCTTTAGACATGGCAGCAAAAGCCTTCAAAATGAGCGATACGAAGAATCGAAAACCTCTTGCTTTCCAGGTGATCCAAAGTTTTGCTCAATCAGAGCATATTTATACGAAATATTTAGACCAAGAACTACAGCTTCAGGGACGAGCTGTGCATGAATATCTCTCAATGCTTGCATTAATCTATTTGACAGAGACTCGCTGTTATCTCGAATTAGGCGAATATTTGTCGGCAATGGAGCGGCTTAAGGAAGGTTATTCTAGACTCCAAAACTATACTAGATTGTATATAGAGATGTTATTAACCTCCAATCCTGCCGCTTATATTTCACCTTTTCTTAAGACCGAGATATCCCTGTCGCGCCTGACTCAGATCTATCGATGGCTAGATCCTGGCATGGGGGAATCTGATGTTTTTGAAAAGCTTAGATCAAATCTCTTTCAGTGGCATGCTGATGCCAGTGTGTTGACTGGATTTCGTTGGCTAAAAGAACTTCCTCCGGCTATTCTAATCAAAGCTGATTTTGAAAAGAAGGGATATTTCCATCGATCAGGGCAAGTGGAACAGGCTTTAGCTTGTCTACCAAAGGTAATGGAAAAAATGGAATCGGCTATTGAAACCTGTAATCGTCTCAAAGGGTATCAAACAGAAGTACAGGCAATGGAAAATTTTGGGATATCTTTTCAAGAATGGTTAAGTTTGCAGCCAAAAGAAGAACAGCCAGAGAATGCCCAGATGGTATATATTCTCGCAGCCTAGCTAAGCCTACTGTTGAGCAATCCCGGCCAGAGATACAGGATTTACTCTATGACTCCCTGCGACATCAATCACTCTTTTGTCCAGGCGGCATCGGCTGCGCTGAGAGGCGGAACCGGGTCTTGGCGGTAGTCGATCGCCAAATCATGGCTGGCGCGATGGTCAATGGCCGGCTCCAAAGGGCCATCGTAGGCGCCATTAACTAAGTCTCGAAGATCAATCCAAATCGCCGGATCGCCCGGTTGGAGAGGAACTAGAAAGGATGGAATTGGATCACTTAGATTAAACCCATACAGATCAGCTAAAGGCCGCTGCTCTGCCCGATTGACCACAATGCGGTAGAGGCTGGTAGCCGCAGCGTTGCGCAAGGGTAACGGGCCAAAGGCGCGAATCAGGTCAATTCCAATGCGATCGCTCCTTGTCTATATCAACGTTGCCCCATAGTGCCCTCGAAACCGTCACCATGTCATAGACGGTGATGCGAAGATGGCCACGGGTCTATGGAAATCTTGATTGCGGCGATACTGCCCATTGCCCTGGTGGCGGCGGTGGGGTTTGGGGTGGGGCGCAAGTTTGACCTCGACATGCCAACCCTGGCCCGGGTGAATATCTACGCCCTGCTGCCCGCGCTGGTGTTGAGCAGTCTGGCCGAGACCACCCTGGGGTGGGGCAGTGCCCTAGCCATTGTCGTCACCTTTTTTCTCAATACGGCGCTGCTGTACGTGCTAGCGGTGGGGTTGGCCCGCCACCTAGCGTTTTCCCTCGACGAGCAAAAGAGCCTGATCGCCACCACCCTGTTCTCTAACGTGGGCAATATGGGGCTGCCGTTTATTCTCTTTGCCCTGGGGGAGGCGGGGCTAGAGCGGGCGGTGGTGTATCTGGTCGGCTCTAGCGTGATGATTGCCAGCGTCTTCCCGATTGTGCTGAAG
>NZ_JADEWX010000120.1 GCF_015207395.1 Nodosilinea sp. LEGE 07088 | reverse complement strand
GGAGGGGTGGGTTCAACTCCAGGCAACCTACCGACTTACTTGCGGTAAGCAACAAGCTTATTGCCAAGATTTACCCACCCCGCCCTGCGGGCATCCCTCCGAGGAGGGGAAGGGCGAGGAAGACAGAACGCAAAAACCCTAGCTGCCCGCAGCTGAGGTGCAAACTGGGGGGCTAGGGTACGATGACCTTAGCCTCGCAATCTGCCTGTTAGATTTGCGGGGTTAGCTGTTCGTAGGTGGTGACACACCTGCGGACAGCGCCAAGATTTTCGAGTTCTGCGTAAGCACCGCGACGTTGAAGAAGAAGTCAAAAAGCCAGCAGACTAGCGCAGCATGCCTCGCCTAAAGAAGGGGCTGACAGCAGAGGTGTAAGGTGGCAATGTCCACCCGATGGGTTTGGCTTGCGATCGCCTCATTGGCAGGCGGGCAGTGCCCGCCCTACATAGGATAATTCCTGCTGCATAATGATGATAATCACGGGCAGCGGCTCTGTCACTCCAAGGGAAAATCCTGATGCAGTTGCTTGCACTCATCCAGCAACAAGCCGCTTTGGATCGAGTAATCATCACTCGGCGATCGCTTGAACACCTCTTCGCAGCGAATGCCAATCATATTGGGGTTGCTGTCTGAAAAGTCGTTAGCGCCAACCCCGTACACAATATCGCTGATGCCCGCCCAGAAGCAGGTCGCGGCACACATGGTGCAGGGTTCGCAGGTTGAGTACAGAGTGTAGAGGCCTGACGGAGCGGCGCTCCCGACCCGTTGGGTGAGGCGGCGGATGGCGTTGACCTCTGCATGGCAGGTGGGGTCATTGTCGGGCTGCACGGTATTGCCAGCCCGTTCAACCACCTGATTATCTTTGACAATGACGGCTCCAAAAGGGGTTTTGCTTTTGCGGGCCACTTCGATTGCCAGGCGCATAAATTTTTCGGGATTTTCAGTGTCCATAGAACCTTTTTTCTCCATACTGTTACCATGTCACGATTTTGAAGGCGCTGCGCCCCCCTAACGTTAACCATGCAGGTCTATCTGGAGAAAGATAGCGACTGAACAGCAGGCTCCAGAAAATAGCTGATTTTTGTGGGTCAGTCAGCTTTATACGGCCTTTATGCCAAGACAGACGCTCATTCGAATTGAGGGTAACTTTTTCTGTTTAGCGCCGAGGAATCGCACTGTCGATGCAGACTGTTGAAGTGAAATTCACTATTATTAATAATAATAATAATGAGGAGTGACAATGAACCACAAGCTAGCACTATTGACCACGCTTACTTTCAGTGCGATCGCAGCCCCAGCAGCAGCTCAGGCCCAAACGATTCCCGACTATTACGTCGGCGCTGGCGTCCGGGCCGGGTTTAACGACAGCACGTCCTTTGTGCTCGATTCCAAAGCTAAAGTCTTTGACTTTGACAACATTGCCGGGGGCACGATTGGATCGGTTTCTGTGCGGCCATCCGTTGTCTTCGACAGCAGTACTGAACTGCGGATTCCTGTCTCCGTAGACTTTATTCTAACTGAGAACTTTTACCCCTACGCTGGGGCAGGGATTGCCTACAACGCCGACGGTCGATCGGCCGTAGACGCCATGATTACTGGCGGGCTCGACTGGAGCGTGGCCCGCAACGTAGTGCTCGACCTCAATGCCAGCGTGTTATTTAAGCCCGGCAATACCGACACCGAGCTAACTGCCACTGTCAACTACGCCTTTTAAGCCGCTCCAATCGCCCAAACATGACAAATTAAGGGGGATAGCCTCGAATACAGTCTTAAGATCCAACCCGCTGTCCAATCTTGGCTGTCAAGGCAGATCCCCCAGGTTCCTTGAGGCTAGATGTTTGTTTTACCCCCTAAAAAACGGGCAGATAAATTTCAGTTCACCGCCATCTGGGGCTCTGCCGCCGGTTTGTGCCCCGCCGAGGTACCCAGTTGAATCAGCTCGACCTTGTAGCCATCGGGGTCTTGCACAAAGGCAATTACCGTAGAGCCGTGCTTCATGGGGCCGGGTTCGCGCACCACCTGGCCTCCCTGGGCCTTAATTTGCTCGCAGGTGCCATAGATGTCGTCTACCCCTAGCGCAATGTGGCCGTAGGCCGTACCCAAATCGTAGGTGTCTACGCCCCAGTTGTAGGTCAGCTCTAGCACCGTATGATCAGACTCTTCGCCATAACCCACAAAGGCCAGGGTAAACTCGCCACCAGGGTAGTCTTTCTTGCGCAGCAGCGTCATGCCCAGCACATCGCAGTAAAACTTGAGAGAACGGTCTAGGTCGCCGACCCGCAGCATGGTATGTAGTAGTCGCATGGTGAGTTCGATTTCGTAGATTTCGTCGATCACCTCCCATTATGACCACGCGTCTAGTCGGTGTGGCACTGGTCACAATATGGAGAAGAGGAGGAGCTGGGAAACTGAAGGGGCCCAGCGACCTGAGCTGCGATTTTTATTTCGGCCCAGCAATACCCATATGCTTTGGCAGCAGCAAATCAACGTCTCCTGCTCTCTAGCCCCTTTGCTCCCTTGCTCCCTAGCCCTGATCGCCGGATGTTGTTCTACTGCGCAAAACCTCCAGGGTCTTAGACATTTCCACTGGGAACAAAATCACCGTGTTCGACGGGCTGGCCCCTAGACCATCGATGCTTTGCAGGGTGCGGAGTTCCAGCGCAATGGGGTTGGCCTCCATGATCTGGGCGGCGGCGGCGAGGCTCTGAGCGGCAAGGCGATCGCCATCGGCTTTGGTAATCGTGGCTCGTTTCTCGCGCTCCGCCGAAGCCTGGCGCGACATCATTCGCTTCAAGTCTTCGGGTAGCTCAATGTCTTGCAGACGAATGGAGTCGATGTGCATGCCCCAATCCTGAATGTGTTCTTCCACAATCGATCCAATTTGGGTCTGGATCTGCTCCCGTTCCGATAGCAGATCATCCAGTGATAGCCCTCCCACCACATCGCGTAGGGCGGCCTGGGCGTACTGTGACACCGCAAAGCGAAAGTCTTGAATCGAGATCACGGCCTTTTTGGCATCGCTGACCTGAAAAAATAGGGCACTGTCAATTTCGGCGGGTACGTTGTCGCGGGTAATGACCTTTTGGCGCGGAATATTGATTACCAGGGTGCGGGTGTCGATAAACTGCACCGACTCCAGCACCGGCACTACGTACAGCAGCCCCGGCCCCCGCACATCCTGAATTTTACCCAGTTGTAAAATGACCCCCCGCTCCCATTCGGCGGCCACCCTAACGCCACCCACGACTAAGCCCCAAACCGCTGCCACAATTACCCCAGCGGTGATTCCTGCCGGTCGCTGGCGCGGGGCCAGCCCCAAGAACAGCACCGCAAACAAGAGCAGCATAGGGGCAAGAAACAGCACCTGTCGTACCCCCCGCCCTAGAGAAACATGGCCTTCGGCAGGTTTGGCGTAGACACGGTTGGGTGGTTCGGAAGATGAATTGGTCATGGGCGCAGTCTGCCAGGTGGGAATGCTACTTAGACTAGCTAAACCCGCAAGACCTAGAGGGTTGCATCACAATTTTGTGTGCAACCGTAATATTTGATTACCACTGATCTAGATTATGCGGTGATAGTCATGCTAATCATCGCCGCTTGTACGTTGGCTGGTTAACGCTTATGGTTGACCTGCTTCATCGCACTTCTTTTTCGCCATAGGGACAAATTTAAACTGGACAAATTTAAACTGGACAAATTTAAACTGGATGAATTAATCGCTTAAAGGTAAGGGGTTAATTCATTATTTTCATCTTTGAGAGCATAGCTTTAAAGAACTTTAATATCCTCTGGGTGACATTCTGGTTGCCAGCTACAGGAGTGACATTGGGGGCACTCAGAAAGGCTTTGAGCTGGTTTAAATCGGTGACATCGTAGGCGATGGCATCGGGCCAGAAAAACTGATTTGCGAGAGCATCCTGACCCATGGTTGGTGCGATCGCGCCTAAGGAATCGCCGCTGCCGCAATGTATGCCTGACCCGTCAAAGCCAGTATTTTGTACCAGATTAGTGGTGGGGTAAAGCACCAAGCCCTGCTGCCGAGATACGGCATACCACCAGAGTATGCCCCAGGAATCGTTACGCCCGGCGAGGCGATCGTCCAACATTTGTAGATAGTTATAGGCACCCCCCAGGTTGAACAACGCTAGCCACTGGTTCTCTTTTCTAGCCGCATCTAACCCCTCGGGCATCCAGGCAAAATGCTGCCATGCTCGCTGCCACGTTGCCCAACCCCAGGTCGTTGTAACCGGCAAAAAGAAAGCATCGCCTTGAGGTTGCTCAGGACTGGCCAGGGTGCAGCCAGAAACCTGCATCACGCTAGGTTCGTGCTGGTAGCGCTGGAGCGCAGCTACCATATAGACCAAAAAATCTGGGCTAACGACTAAGTCGTCTTCAACGACAATCACCTGCCCATAGGTTTCACATAGGCTAGAAACCCCGGTAACGATCGATTTAGACAGCCCCAGGTTGTCAGAGCGCTCAACAATTTTGGCTTCTAGTTTGCTCGCCCACCGCTGCAGAACTGCGCGTGTTTTTTCCACCCCAGCGATGGCCTCGGCATCGCGGGGAGCGTCAGAAAAGAAGTAAAACAGGCACTGCTCTAGGCCCCGGCACTGCGACAATGCCTCAAGGGCTTTCCCGGTATGGTCGGGGCGATTGTAGGTAAAGACAGCGACAGGAATTTTCATTCAGACTGGATATACATACTCTGTGCTGTGGAGTAATACGCCTCAGTAGGAACATGCCCGCCAGAGACGATGGTTAGATCGCAGCGGCGGCCCAATGACGACGAACGTTGAGGCTGGGTCGTAAATTTGCCTCGACAATTATACTACTTGGCCCTGGTGAAACCCAGAGGTTTCCTAGGGCTGGGCCACCGCACGGTCTGCGCCCGTAGTCTACGAACCATAGCTCCCCGCCTAGCGATGGCTGGTGCGCACAATCCAGTAGCTAATGGCGAGGGCAAAAATGGCGATCGCTAGGCCGATCAGCGTCACTCCAGAGACCTTGGCCAGGTCGAGAATAATGATTTTGCGGCCTACGGCGGTGAGGGCCGTGGCAATTACCAACTCCACCTGCACCACATGCTTCTGAATGTAGGCGGTGATATTTTCTAAAATTTCCAGGGCAATCAGCACGCTGAGAAAGAGGCCCAAAATATCGATTGCCGTCTGCCCCAAAAAGGTGCCGGGGGCGGTCGTAAAAATAGCCTTCCCCATCACAATCGCCAGATCGAAAACCATCGCCAAAATAATGCCAATTAACCCTATCGACAGCACCTTGGAGATCGTGCCTTCAAACTGGTGCAGGCGTCTGAGAAAGGTTTCGTTACTCAATTGCTGAAGCAGCTGCCTGACCAACTTGGCCATAGGAGGGAAATTTTAAGAGGTGGGGGCTGCTGAGAGAATAGACGATTCTGTAGCCTGGGGTAAAGCCTGGGTGGTCGAGTCTAGCGGGGGATGTGCCACGGGCACTACCTGCACAGCGCAGGCTTTGAGCTCGGGCTGACCCGAGATCGGGCACACCTCCGAGTGGGTGAGCGCGTTGCATTCGGCATCGTCGGCCCACAGGCTACCCCAGTGCATGGGCACAAACAGGGTGCCCCGACGAATGTTGAGGGTCACTAAAACCGGTAGGCGGGCCAGGCCCCGCTGCGATCGCACCTCCACCCAGGCACCCTCTTCAATCGGCATCTGCTCGGCATCGCGGGGATGCATCTCCAGAAAAGGCTGGGGGTGCATTTTTTGAATTTTTTCGATTCGCCCGGTACGGGTTTGGGTATGCCAGTGGCCATAGAGCCGCCCGGTGGTGAGCACAAACGGGTAGCGCTCGTCCGGTGGTTCGGCGAGCCCTTTTTCGTGGACTGGGGCAAAGCGGGCCCGGCCATCGGCGGTGGCAAAGGTACCGTCGGTGTAGAGGCGTTTATCGTGCTTAGTGGCAGCAGTATCAGGCGTTTCGGAGTCGGGGCAGGGCCACTGAATTGGCCCTAGGGTCGCCAGGCGAGCGTGGCTGACGCCGGTCATGTCGCAGGGCCGACCCTGGGTGAGCTGAGCAAACTCGCGATGCACCTCGGCACTGGTGGTAAAGGCAAACTGCTGGGCAAAGCCCAGGCGGCGACCCACCTCGGCAAAAATCTCCCAGTCGGGACGGGCCTCCCCCGGGGGCGGGCGAAAGGCCGGACATAGGGTAATGACCCGCTCGGAGTTGGTCATGGTACCGGTTTTCTCGCCCCACTGGGCGGCGGGCAGCAGCAGGTGGGCAAAGGCAGCGGTTTCGGTGGGGTAGTAGGCGTCTTGGTAAACGGTGAAGGGCGACTGGCGCAGGGCCGCTTTGGTGCGGTTGAGATCGGGCAAGCTCACGGCTGGGTTGGTAGCGGCAATCCACAGCAGACCGACCTGCTGCCGCTCTAGGGCCAACATCATTTCGCCTACCGAGAGCCCAGGCTTGGCAGCTATTTGGCCCGTCGGCAGGCCCCAAAATTGCTCGACCTGGCGACGGTGTTCGGCCTCTTTGACCAAGCGATAGCCGGGCAAAATGTGGGAGAGCCCCCCGGCCTCACGCCCCCCCATGGCGTTGGGCTGCCCGGTCAGAGAGAAAGGCCCCGCCCCCGGACGGCCCAGCTGCCCCGTCATCAGGTGCAGGTTGATTAGGGCGCGTACCTTAGCGGTGCCCTCTGACGACTGGTTTAGCCCCATTGACCAGAGCGAGAGCACCGCCTTGGCATCGGCCCAGATGCGGGCGGTGGTTTCGAGGTCGGCGACGGCAATACCGCAGCGCTCGGCGACGACCTCTGGGGGATAGTGGCGCAGCACCTCGGTATAGGCAGCAAACCCCTGGGTGTGGCCATCGATAAACTCTGGAGTCAGGGCCCCCCAGCGCAACAGCAGGTGACCAATGCCGTTGAGCAGGGTGATGTCGCTGCCCGGGCGAATGGCCAGATGCAGGTCAGCGACCTTGGCGGTGTCGGTGCGGCGAGGATCGACCACAATCAGCTTGACATTGGCATTGCGCTTGTGGTGTTTGCGCAGTCGGTTAAATGCGATTGGGTGACATTCGGCGGCGTTGGTGCCGATTAAAAAAGCGCAGTCGGTGGTTTCCAGGTCGGCGTAGCAGCAGGGGGGGCCATCGGCCCCAAAGCTATGGATATAGCCCGCTACCGCCGAAGACATACAAAGCCGCGAGTTGGCGTCAAAATTGTTGGTGCCCAGGCAGCCCTTCACCAACTTCTGGGCCACATAATAGTCTTCGGTTTGAAACTGTCCCGAACCATAGACGCAAATGCCGTCGGGCCCAAGCGTTTGGCGCACGGCCTGAATGCGATTCACGATCGCATCCAGCGCCACCTCCCAACTCACCGGCTCGAAGGGATCGTCGAGGGATGCCCGCAGCATTGGGTGCAGGAGCCGATCGCGGTCGATCGACTCCGCCACGGTAGCCCCCTTAACGCACACCATGCCCTGGCTAGAGGGGTGGCCCCGATCGCCCCGGGCCTGCCACTGCGGCTGGCCTGGCTGATCAGCGTTCGCGGGGCGCTGAGCTACGGGCACAACTTCAAGGCCGCAACCTACGCCGCAGTAAGGACACAGGGTTTTGGCAGGATCGGTCATCGGGGCTTCCTAATGGGTTCTGAATGGGCTTCCTGATGGCGTTTCATGGTCTCATTGGGGAGCCAAGGCTGACTGTCTGGGGTCAAAGACAGATACCAGGAGAGAGCGATGATGAACGCCTGCGTTACTCCCTCGCCATGGCACCCTGCCCTGTGCTAAGTTGGCTGCAAATGCAAACTGTGTGTCCTGGCTTCTTTGGAGCGGCAGGGCATTTTTTTTGCCTAGTCCACCACCACCACTGCAGGGCTATGGCCAGGGTCGATCTCCCTGGTACAGGGCTGGGCACCAAAGTTGTCGATCAGCAGCGATCGCAGCACCTCGTGCAGATCGTCACAGGCAATTCCCTGCTGCACTTTCTCGCCTAGGTGAGCGTCTTTGCCCACCTTGCCGCCCATAAAAATATCTACTCCCTCCACGGTTTTGCCGTCTTTGCGCACCTTAGTGCCCATCAGGCCAATATCGGCCACCTGGGGCTGACCGCAGGAGTTGGGGCAGCCGGTCCAATGAATGCGCACCGGCTGGGTGAGGGTAAGTTCGGCATCGAGGGCCTGGGCTAAGGCCATGGCCCGCTGCTTGGTTTCAACCAGGGCAAAGTTGCAAAACTGGGCCCCGGTGCAGGACACCAGCGATCGCGTCAGGGCCGAGGGCGCGATCGAAAATTTCTGCAACAATGGCTCTTCGAGCAGCATTGGCAGCCGTGAGTCGGGCACGTTGGGGATAATCACATTCTGCTCAACCGTCAGCCGGAGCTCGCCGTTGCCGTAGACCTCTGCCAATCGGGCCAAATCAAACAGATCGGTAGCCTGCAACCGCCCCACCGGAATATGCAGCCCCACGTAGTTTAACCCCACCTGTTTTTGGCGGTGTACACCGATGTGGTCGCGCTTGTCCCAGTCCATTTCATCCTTGGGAGCAGCGGTCAGCAGGGGCTGACCATAGGCTGCCTCCACCGCCAGGCGAAAGCGCTCCATCCCCCACTCGTCGATCAGCCACATGAGACGGGCCTTTTGACGATTGACCCGGAGGCCATGGTCGCGATAGACCTCTAAAATGGCGCGGCTCAGCTCCACTACGCTATCGTCGGGGGCCACCCAGGCATTGAGGGGAATAGCGGCCTCACAGCGCCGGGCCGAAAAGAACCCTCCGACTAAGACGTTAAAACCCAGCACCCCCTCGCGATAGGCGGGCACGAAGGCAATATCGTTGATTTCAGCGTGGATAGAATTATCGCGTCCCCCCTCGATGGCAATATTGAACTTGCGCGGCAGGTTGGTGAACGCAGGGTTACCATCCCCGTTGTTGGTGATCATGTCCTGCACCTTGCGCACCAGCCCCTGGGTATCAATCAGCTCGTCGGCATCGAGCCCCGCCACCGGCGACCCGGTGATGTTGCGCACGTTATCCATACCCGACTGCATCGAGGTTAGCCCGGCGGCGTGCATGCGGCGAAAAATATCGGGAATATCTTCGAGTAAAATGCCCCGCAGCTGAAGGTTTTGACGGGTCGTCACGTCAGCACTGCCGTCTTCGCCGTAGCGTTGAATGATTTCCGCTAGAGTACGGGCCTTGTATCCGGTTAGCACCCCATTAGGCAACCGTAGCCGCAACATAAACTTGCCCGGAGTGACCGGCCGAAAGAAAATGCCCAGCCACTTGAGCCGGTGGGTGAGATCAGTCTCATCGACAGCCTCCCAGCCTATCTGAGCAAACTGCTCAAGCTCCTGCTTGACCAAAAGACCGTCTTTGTCGGCCTTAAGTTTTTCAAACTTGTTGAGCTTCGGGGTGGCCGTCGAGTTGGCCGTGTCGATGGAAGTGGTCACAGGCTACACCGTTTTACAAAAACACTTGCCGACGCATTCTTTATAGACAGAGCAGACACGGGCAGATCAGCCTTGATCCCGCCGCTGAAACAAACGCAGTGGTCACGTTAGGCTGCGCAGGGTAACTCGGGTTTAAACTGCCGGGGGGCCGCTCGAATCATGAACTGCTTTACTCGAGGAACCGATCGGCCCAGGTGTCGCTAGACTAGACTCGGACTAACGAGGATTTTGTATAAGCTTATACGTTTTTTGGAACGCCATGCAGTCTTTGCAAGATGAATGTGCGCAGATCGCATAGTTTGCCTTGGGAAAACGATGCCCACCCTCTATGGTGTAATGGCTGGGGTGTAATGGCTGGAGCAGGGCTTGACTAGGAGCATAGCTGTGCCCGATGAATGTTGGTCGCCCAATGGAACTCTGGGCGGAGTAAGGGCGAGAAAATCGACCATGCGCACTGCAGTAGCAGGAATCTGCTCCGGTGACTTTCACGATCGCTGGGAGCAGTCTCGCCAGGTGGCTGATCTGGGTGACATGGCCCTGGGCGATTTGCTGGCCCTACTTCAAGACGATCAGGGCGATTGGGAAGCGCGCTGGTTTGCGGCCCGAGCGCTGGGGGGGGTTAACCGCCCTGAGGTGATCACGGCCCTGTTCAATACCTTTGCCACCACCGCCGACGATGACCTGCGTCAGGTGGTGGCAAAGGCCCTCACCCAGATTGGTGCCCCGGCGATCGCGGCCCTGGGCAATCTGCTGGCTCAGCCACCGCTGCGGCCTGTGGCCGTGCAGGCCCTGGCTCGCATTCAACACCCCGATACTGTGCCCCTACTGCTAACGGCCACCGCAGATCTCCGGTCGTCGGTGCGAGCGACCGCCCTTGATGCGCTCAGCGCCGCTGCCGACCCCACCATCATCCCTGCGGTGCAACGGGGGCTCGACGATGGGGCCCCAATCGTTCGCTCTGCCGCGATTCGAGGCCTGTTGAGCCTGCGTAGCCTGCTCTCCTCGACTCAACTAATTGATGCCCTCGCTCCCAAACTGTGGGATGCAGACTTGGCGGTGGCCCAGCAAGCCATCTATGCGCTAGGACGACTCCAAACCCCGGCGGCGGCAGCCCCCCTGCTCAAGCGATTGCGGACTGAGCCCTCTACTGAGCCCTCTACTGAGCCCTCTACTGAGCCCTCTGAAGCCCTGCAAACTTACCTGGTCCAAGCCTTGACCTGGCAAAATACGGTCGCTGGTCTGGATGGATTGATCGAGGCTTGGCCCAGCCTCAGCCAGCCGGTGCGCCTCGCTATGGTTCAGGGGCTGGGGACCGTTGCTCCAGCACTGGCGCCCCAGGCGGCAGCGGCCTTGTCTCACTGGTTGAGCGCCCTGCCCACAACCCCCGTCCACGGCATGCTGCGCAGCCACCTGGTGTTGGCCCTGGGGCATTTAGGCATCCCTGAATGCATCCCTCAGCTGCAAGCCCTGTGCCAAGACCCAGACCCCGTGGTGCAGCTCCATGCTGAAGCCGCCCTGCGCCAATTACAACCGACACCTTGAGTCTAGCCATGGCCCGCTGGGAAAAGGCCGTTGTCACCCTGGAGCCATTGTAGCTGTGGCTACTTTTGATACTAAGTCTTGGGCCACGATCTGCTAAGTAGAGACAGGTCAACTCCACGGCAGGATGCCGGTCAGGGCTGGCCCAGCCGTGGTAGGTATCTAAAACCCATGCGCATAGAGCAAATTCAGGCATTTCTATCGGTCGCAGAGACCGGCAGCTTTCAGGTGGCGGCCCAGCAGTGCCAAGTGACTCAGTCTACGGTCAGCCGCCAGGTACAGGCCCTAGAGGTCGAGCTGGATGCGCCCCTATTTCATCGCAGCGCCCAGGCCAAACTGACGGTGGCTGGGGAACGATTGCTGCCTAAGGCCCGGCGGATCTACCAAGACTGGGTGCAGGTCTCAAAAGATATTGCCGACCTGATGGCGGGCAAGCAGCCCGAGCTCTGTGTAGCGGCTATTCAATCGGTGTGTGCTACCGTGCTGCCGCCAGTCCTGCAGCAGTTCTGTGCCGAATATCCCCAGGTGCAGCTGCGGGTGACGGCCCTGGGCAGCGATCGCTCCCTTAAGGTGCTGCGCGATGGCCTGGTCGATCTGGCCATTGTGATGGATAACCCGCGCCTCACCAGCCAATCCGAAATGGTCGTCACCCCTCTATTTGAAGAGCCGATCGAGGTATTGATGGCTGCCGACCACGACCTCGCGGCCCAGCCTGAGATCGAATGGGAAGCGCTGTCTCGGTTTCCACATATTGTCTTCAAAGACGGTTACGGTATGCAGCGGCTGGTGCAACAGCAGTTTCAAAACCGGGGCGAGGTCTTTAACCCGGTGATGGAACTCAACACGCTCGATGCCTTTCGGGGGGTCATTCGCCAGGGCAACTTTGTCGCTCTGCTACCCCAGGCAGCTCTGGCAGAATGCTGCCACGACCCTACCGTGGCGGTACGCCCCACCAGTCAGCCAGTGCTCACCCGTTCAGTGGTGCTGGTGACGACCCGCGATCGCCTGGTGATTCCACCTATTCAGCGATTCCATGCGCTGGTGCAGAGTTTAGCTACCCCAACTCGGCTCCGCCCGCTGCCCACGGCAGTCGCCTGAGGTTTAGGTCATAATTCTCTATGTTCTTGTCAGCAATCGGTTGTCGCTATGAGTAACGAGTTTCGGGATTTGCTCAAGCAAGTGGGCAGCGGGAGTCATACCTCCAGGCCGCTGACCCAATCCGAAGCTGAAGCTGCCACCCGCATGATGCTGACCCAAACAGCGACCCCAGCCCAGATCGGCGCATTTATGATTGCCCACCGCATCAAGCGACCCACTGCCGAGGAAATGGCGGGCACCCTTGATGCCTACGCTGCCCTGGGGCCAACCCTGCCTGCCATTGCCGACCACCGCCCCGCCCTGGTGCTGAGCTGCCCCTACGACGGGCGATCGCGCACCGCGCCCGTGACCCCAGTGACAGCGCTGGTGCTAGCGGCCGCAGGAGTACCGGTGGTGCTGCACGGGGGCGATCGGATGCCGACTAAAGAGGGTATCCCCCTGATCGACCTATGGGCGCAGCTGGGCGTTGACCTCCGGCCCCACACCCTGACCCAGGCCCATACCCTGCTCAACCGCACCAGCCTGGGGTTTGTCTACTTACCGCAGCACTTCCCCGCCGCCCACGGGCTGGTGCCCTACCGAGAGCAAATTGGCAAGCGCCCCCCCTTCGCTACCGTCGAGCTGCTGTGGTCGCCCTACGCGGGCCCGCACACCCTAGTGATGGGCTTTGTCCACCCACCCACCGAAACCTTGGCGAAGGGCACCTTTGCGCTGCGGGGTAAACCCGACTGGATCACGGTCAAGGGGCTGGAGGGCAGCTGCGACCTGGCTCGGAGCCGCACGGCGATCGTCGGGGTCAACCGCCAGGGGCAGGCTGAGCGACTGCTGTTGCACCCGCGCGACTATGGGTTTGAGGGCGACGATGTGGAGTTAAGCGAGGAGGCCTCGCTGGGGTCACGGCTGCTAGAGGTGCTGGCTGGCCATGGCGGTGAACTGGCTAAAACAGCGCGGTGGAATGCTGGCTTTTACCTGTGGCAGGGTGGGGCGGTTGAGTCGCTGGAGGCCGGGTTAGTCAAAGCCGAGCACCTGTTGGCCCGGGGCGATGCCATGGCCAAGCTAGAGCACCTGCGTCAACAGAGTCAGCTTTTGACGGCTGCCCCCGATGCGATCGCCGTTCACCCCTAAGGCATCCTCAACCTGCCACCAACCCCTGCTGTAATAGCCAGAGGCCCGTCGTCGTCATGCCCGAATCGTCGGGACGCACCAGCAGAAAGTGGAGCCCCCGGCTTTGCTGCTTGCGCTGCTCAAATCGCTGCCCTGCGGCCGAGACATCGGGGTCGCGAAAGGTGGTCATCACCCAGCGATCGCACAGCCCTGCTTCGAGCAATAGACCGTCGGGTTCGCCCCGTACAGCGCTCAGCCAGGCCGGGTGCTGGGCCTGAAGCCACCGGGCCAGCCCCAGGGCCTGGCGCCCCGCATCAATCACAATGCCGGGAATTGGCGTGGTACTGGCCAGCCCCAGACGGTCGGGCCGCAGCGGCGGTGGCAGATAGCGAATCGGAATCGGCTCGTAGGGCAGAGTCTGCTCAAAGTCGGCGGCGCTGAGGGCGGTAAACCCCCAGCGATCGCCCCACAGGGCCTCGGGCAGAGGCAAGGGCGGCGGGGCCTCGATATGCAACGGGTTGTAGGGCACCGAGATCGCGTTGGGCTGAGTGGGATACCACTGGGCCCGCTGCTGGAGCCACTGGTGCAGGGTCGGGGTGCGACGACTGGGTTCCACCGCCAGGTTCAGCGATTGACAGGCTGTCGTCAGCAGCGCCAGCGCCTGGGGGCGAAATACCCGAATGGCCTCAGGTGGGGCCCCTGCTTTCTCAATGGCCTGGGTCACCTGGTCACTCACCCAGGCCTTATTCACGGCTGACTGCGGCGTGGTCGCCCCATAGCTAAAGCTAAAGTCCTCACTGCACAGCAGCAGTTCCCAGAGGGGTTCACCACTGGGGCTGGCTAAGGGCGGGCGGTGGAGATCGGCCTGCCAGAGGGTCATCGGCTGACGGTGGGTGGGGGCGTGGGGGCGTACATCTGAGTGAGGTATTCGGCCACCATGCGATCGCTGCTGTAGCTAGGCGCGCAGGAGCGAATTGAAGCTTTCATCATGGCAATCCACTGGCGCGGCAGCCCGGCCATGTCCCGCTGATAGTACATTGGCGCAATCTGCTTTCCCAGCAGATCGTAGAGCGAGTCAGCATCCTGACGATTTTGGCTATCGGAGTCGCTATCGGGGTTGACTTTGCCAATCACCCAGCCGTTAGCGGCCTGACCGGCACTGCCGGGTTTATACCCCTCAGCCCACCAGCCGTCGAAGGTACCGCAGTTAAGGCCACCGTTGAAGCAGACCTTTTGACCACTGGTGCCCGAGGCTTCAGGGCGGCGCGGATGGCTCAGCCACAGATCGACTCCAGCCACCAGCAGCTTGGCCACCGCCATGTCGTAGTCTTCGATATAGGCGACGCGATCGCGCAGGGCCGGGTGGCGGCACCACTCCATCAGCCGCTGAATAATGCGTTTGCCCTCGTCATCGGCAGGGTTGGCTTTGCCCGCAAAAATGATCTGGATTGGGCGGCGGGCATGGGCCAAAATGCGAATAGCTCGATGCAGATCGCTAAACAGCAGCTCGCCGCGTTTATAGGGACTAAAGCGACGACCAAAGCCTAGAGTCAAGACCTTGGGGTCAAGTAAATGATCGACAGCGGCAATTTCATCGGCGGCTTCGCCCCGCTGCTGACGGGCCGATTGCACTCGGGAACGGGTATAGGCAATCAGGCGCTCCTTCAGCAGGCTGTGTCGCTGCCACAGCTGCTCATCGGGGATTTTGTCTACATCGGCCCATCGATCGGAGTCCACGCTCGGGGTCGCCCAGCTATCGCCTAGGTATTGCTGGTACAGATCCATCATCAGCGGCGCTGTCCAGGTGCGGGGGTGAACACCGTTAGTGATCGCCCCAATTGGCACCTGAGCGACCTCGCGATCGGGGTAGAGGGCCTGCCACATCTCGCGACAGATCTCGCCGTGGCGATGGCTGACCCCGTTGGCTTTGCTGCTCAGCCGCAGGGCCAGCACGGTCATAGAAAATAGATCCCAGGGGTCGTCGGGGCGGCGGTTGCCCAGGGCCAGAAATTCTTCTCGCGATAGCCTCAGCTGGGGCCAATAGCTGCCCAAAAATGATTCGATTAAGTCGGCTGAAAACACATTGCTAGCAGCTGACACGGGCGAGTGGGTAGTAAATACAGCGCGCTGGCTCACCTCCCTGGCGATTTCCCCAAAGTCGGCATCGCTATAGCGCATCTCCCGGTAGGCCACCTCCAGCAGGGCAAAGGCCCCGTGGCTGGCGTTGAGATGGTAAACCATTGGCTCAATGTCGAGGGCGTGGAGCATACGCACGCCTCCCACCCCCAGCACCAGGGCCTGGGCCAGGCGAGTTTCGGGATTGCCGCCGTAGAGATGACTGGTAATGCGGCGATCGAGGGAGTCATTGTCGCTGCGGTCGGTATCGAGTAGGTAGAGCTGCGATCGCCCCACCTGCACCCGCCACACCTGCACCCGCACCGTGCGCTGGCGAATATCGACCTTAATCGTTACCGGCTGACCAAACTCGTCGCGCACCAGCTCCATGGGCAGGTGGTTGACCTCGCAATGGGCGTAGTGCTCTTCTTGCCAGCCGCTGCGGTTGAGGTGCTGGTGAAAGTAGCCCTGGCGGTAGAGTAGACCCATGCCCACCATGGGCACCCCCAGGTCAGAGGCCGACTTGAGGCTGTCGCCCGCTAGCACCCCGAGCCCGCCAGCGTAGACCGGCAGCGACTCGTGCAGGCCAAACTCGATGCAAAAGTAGGCCACTGGCCGGTCTGCGCTCAGGTGGGGGGCGACCTGGCTCGCCCAGAGATGGCGATGATGGCCTTGCACGGTAGGTTGACCGGCACGGCGGTAGGCCTCAAACTCGCTGGCTAGCTGGCGCAAACGATTGAGGTAGTGCGGGTCTTCGGCCACCTGCCAGAGGCGCTCGTTGGGCACCGCTTCGAGCAGAGCGACCGGATTGTGGCCACAGCTCTGCCAGCGAGCCGGGTCGAGGGAGCTAAATAGCGAAACATGATCTGCCGTCCAGCTCCACCAGTAGTTGTAGGCGAGGTCAGCGAGAGCAACGAGGGGCGTCGGCAGTTTTGCCTTGAGGCGTAGTGCAGAGGTCATGGGCGCGGTAAAGAACGGTCAGCCTGAAGAGGCGTGCAGAGGTTTGGCTTTTATCCAGCATAGGGGAGAAGTCTATCGCTAAGGTACTTGGATGGAGGTTTATTGTGCAATCTTCGCTCCCTGCTCCCTGAAACTGATCGGCAAGCGACTGAGACTGTCGGTTGGGTTGCCGATGAAAACGACCGGAGCTGGCACCAAGGTTGGGGGGAGTTGCTATATTAATTGAGCTTAGATCGCAGTGATGAGGGGTGATAGGGGTGGATCAAGTTCTGCGGGTCAACCAAGCCACAACCTTTGTGCTGCGACCAGAGCTCCCTTCGCAGCTCGAAGCCAGTGAGCAGGTGGCGATCGCGGCGGGCAGTACCTACCCACTACAGTCCTACGCCTACGCCGACATTAATGGCGGGTTTAATGGCCACATCAAGTTCGCGCTGCGCGATCGCACCATCAATGGGTTTAACACCTGGTTTGTGCCCAGTCAACAGGCCCAGGTTGAGGCCGGTGGCATCGTCGTCTACCCCCAAGAAGACCAGGAAAGCATGCCGGTGCTGTGGATCAATACCAGCACGCTACTCAAGCGTCGCCCCCTCGACTCTACCCGCCTGAGCCCTGAGGAAGTGGTGTCGGTGCCCCGGGGGCAAATCTATACCCTGCACTCCTACGCCTTTGCCGACAGCCAGGGCAACTTTAACAACCACACCAAGTTTGCCATCCGCAATCCCGAAGACTTTGTCGAAGGGCGGAGTACCTGGTTTGTGTATACCCCCCACGCCTTTGTCACCCTCGACAACGACGTGGTGTTTCCCCGCCAGGATCCCAACGCCTTTATCTTGCGGATCACCCAAAATACAGTCTACAAGCGCCGCCCGGTCGATAGTAGCCAGCTAGGCCCCGACGAGCGGGCCAACGCCACCCAGGGCACCCTGCTGACGCTGAGCAGCTACGCCTTTGCCGACTCCCAAGGATCGTTCAACGGACATATTCGCTTTGCCCTCAAGTACGTCAAAGACGACATCAATGGGCTCAACACCTGGTACGTCTACCAGGAGCATGCTCGGGTCGAACGGGCTGGAGTAGTGGTTTATCCGCCCCCGGCCCCAACGCCGCCGCCCCAGTATGTCGGCAGACCGTTTACGCTGCCGGGCAATGTCTCCACCTTCTACACCGACCAGCCGATTATCCCCGGCGGCAGCTTTACCTGGGGCGAGGCCACCCGCGAGGCCACCCGCATTCCCGAGACCCAGGCAATCGTAGACAACATCATTGGCCTGGCGCGAGCCCTGCAACCGGTGCGCGATCGCCTCAATCGCCCCTTTCAGATCAATTCCTGGTATCGTCCGCCCGCTGTCAACCAGGCCGTAGGCGGAGCCCGGGGCAGCCAGCACCTGTTTGGTAAAGCCGCCGATATTCAGGTACAGGGGCTCAGCGGTCGCCAGGTGGCCAACGCCGTCATGCTCTCCTGGCCGGGGGGCATTGGCATCTACGGCAACATTCCCAATATTATTCACCTCGATACTGGCCCCAAACGCACCTGGGGGTTTTAGGCCGACTCAGACTGCGGCCATGCTGTCACCGCTGTAGAAATAGCCCAGATGATGGCCATTTAGGGCCAGGCCCACCTTCATGTACTCCAGGGCTTTGGTGAGCCAGGGCACCTCCTGTCGAGACTTGTTTTGGTGCACATGCAGCAAAATTCCAAACCGCTCTTCGAGCACATACCTGACGCGTGGCCAGAATAGGGTGATGCGCAGCAGCATCTCGGTCACCGTGGCGTGGCCTACTTTTTTGAGCAAGCTCCTAAAGTGGGTAGCGCTACAGCGCTGGGTGCTATCTACCACCAGCAGCTTGAGCAGGTGGCTACAAATGGTGGTGATGGCAATCTCGGTGAACTGATTACCGCCACTGCCCTGGCGTTCATCGCGGCCCCGGTTAATTTCTCTCAGCACCTGCCCCTGTAAGAAGCTGTTGAGATCGGGGCTGTACTGGCTGTCTATTCTGGCCAAGGGTTCGAGCACAAACCGATAGATCTCCTGACAGATGGCATCCATGCCCAGGTGTCGCACTCTGGCGGTCAACTGCGAGGCCACCTGCCAGATGCTGTTGTCGCGATCGGGGCGCATCTGGTTGACACAATCATCAAAGGTTTTGAGGGTGCCAAATTCTCGATATCGAATGATTCCCTTGGGGGTCTGACCGGTTTTTAAGTAGGCATAGATCTGACGATTGATCAGGCGAGCCTTTTTGCGTACCAGCTGGCGCAAATCGTCCTGGTGCTGGCGAGGAATGTCTGGGGTGGCCGTCAGCACTTCGTGCAGATAAAACTGATCTTGAAAGCGATCGCGCAGTCTAGAGGCGGTCTCGGCATCCTGACCATCGGGCTGCTCCCAAGCCTTCAGCAGCCGTAAATTCCACTCTAGGGCGGCGTACTGATCGCTGTGGATATATTCGTTGAGAGCCTGACGCAAACGCCGCAGGTGGCGGCTCTGGGCCTCGGGGTAGGGAGCCTCGCGCTTGACCCGCACAATCAGCTCCTGCAGGGCGGCGGCGCGATCGCCCCTGGCCAACCAGGGGTTGCGCATGCCGTAAAAGCAACGGTTGAGAATGTATTTGCCGCTGCGCTCCCACTGATCGTCGAGCAAAATGCGCTGTAGAGCCTGCTGCACCTTTTCATCGCCCAGGGTATTGGCCTTGGTAATTAAAAGGTGGTGCCGCGCCAGGGCATCGTCGGGCGGCAGCTGCGCCAGTTCGGCCACATAGTGATAGAGAATGCGCTCGTCAGCAGACTCCAGGTAGGCTTCACCGTAGTAGTTGGTAGCGGTATCCCCGACAAACATAGGCTCCCCCTCAGGCCAGGTACAGGCACCCGGTACCGCTCCTACAATACCGGGGCATTAAGGTAGGCCAAGCACTGGTGTAACGTTGGCCACATTTTTAACGGGCTAACTGATCAAACCTTCAAATCAAATAATCAGTTAGGTATGAGCCCTACAGGAACCTGCACATTGGTCGCGGCTTAGAAAAAACCTATTCAGAACCCTATTCAGAACCAGGCTAGAACTTGCCCTTTAGCCACAGCAAGATTGTATTTTTATATCACGATCCCGATGGGTGGGGAACATTAAATTTTTTCAAACGTGAGTTCGACAAAGAATAATTTTTGGACTAACAGTCTC
>NZ_JADEWX010000119.1 GCF_015207395.1 Nodosilinea sp. LEGE 07088 | reverse complement strand
AGAAGCTAGAGAATCACATCGGTGCGATCTGGATGTTCATCCATGACTACAATCGCCAAGTCAGACAGAAGTTGGCAGAACGGGAAGAGTCCATCTTTTCCTCTGTCCTTTACTAAAATGTACTACCTGGTCAAACTCAGTAAACCCACACTGACGGTCACTAACAAAACCCCCAATCCCTGTACTAGCGATAGCTGCTCTTGCAGCACGCCCCAGGCCAATACCGCCGTTAGAGCAGGGTTGGCGGCACCGAGCATAGAAGCAGCGGTGGCCCCAACGGTGCGAATGCCCAGGTTGTTGAGCACGTGGCCGGTGAGGGTGGCGATCGCAGATAACAGCCCACCCACCCATAGCGCTGGCCACAACTGCCCGGCCAGATTGACCGGCCACAGCAGTAGGCAGGCCGCCGACAGCACCAGCGTCACCGCAAAGCTAATGCCCGTAAAGGGCACCGGGTGAAAGGTCTCAAAGGCCCTTTGGGCCACCACCGTATAAAACGCATAGACCAGGCCTGACCCGAGGCCAAAGGCCACCCCCAACCAGCTTTCAATCGCCCCCCCGGTGGTGGGAATTGTCAACCCGCTACCCACCAAAATCAGCGCCAAAATTGCCCAGCGGCTGAGACTGGGGCGGTGACCCAACCACAACCAGGCGAGCAGCGCCGTATAGACCGGAAAGGTGAAAAACAGCGTCAGCGCAATACCCGCCGCCACGCGCCCCACCGCCACGTAGAGCAACGCCAGGTAGCCAAACATCAGCCCCCCGCCGACCAAAGCGAGGTAGAGTTCGCGGCGGTAGTCGGGGGTGCCCAACCGACGCAGATCAGCCCATATGGGGGGGTAGACCGGGGGCAGCAGCACCGCCATCAACGGTACCCCCACCAGGGTGCGCATAAACATCAGCAAAAACGAGTTGGGCAGCGTCGGGTCAACAAAGCCCCCGGTCTCACCCAGCCACACCACATCAGAGGGCGTAAACAACACCCGGGCAATTAAATTTTGAGCCCCAAAGCAAATCGTCGCCAGCAAAATCAAGCCATAGCCAAGCAAAACATAGTCCTCATGGGGCCGGGAACCAATAGTACTTTGCTTTCTCGACTTTGCTGTCTGACTTTGCTTTCTCTAAAGCGTATTCTACGGCAGGCGATAGCTGGCTACCCTGACGCTGAGCTGACCGGCTTGGGGATCGTGGGAGAAGACAAAGCTGCCTGCCTTAGTTTCGTGGCCAGAAAGAAAGTCGATCTGCTGCTCCCCGGTCTCCTCCCCAAGATCGGGAAGGGCCAGGGCAGCGGTTACCTGCACCATGCGGGCAATGCGCCCCCCGGTGTTGGTAATGGCAAAGGGGACATAGTAGCGCCCATCGGTCACGCGGACGGCCTCAGAGACCGCCACCGAAAAGGCGGGAGGGCGGTTTTGATTGGTCTGCCAGTCAAATAAAATTAACCCCACCAGCCCCAACAAAATCACGGCGGCGGCGATAAACGTCACCCACTCAGCGGCAGAACGTTGGGTAAACCCCTGAGGGGTATCGGTAGAGGTTGGGGTCTGGGGATAGTCAGGCGCAGTCATTAAATTAGAATACGCCCTGCGGCTCCACCAATGGAGGCGGGTAGGCCCAAAACCAAGATATCGCTGAGCCATTCTGACCAAGGATCGCTAGCGGTGAGTTGCTGAAACAGCACCAACATGATCATTGAGGCCACCAGCGCCACCACGTAGGCGACGAGGGTTTCGGTTAGGGGGCTAAACAGCAGCCCGCGCTGGCGACGTTCGGCGCGATCGGTAAAACCCGAGGCAAACACAATGGCATAGGACAGCCCCAGCGATGCCGCCATAATCAACAGCAGCCACAGGGGTGGGAGCGACGAAGCCAGCAAGGGCACTTCTTCGGTGGGGGCAATGCTAAAGGCAATCAGCACGGCGCCAATGAGCGCGGCATCAAAATCGACCAGGGCATCGCGGAGATTGACCAGGGTCGGAGCCGTCAGCTGCCGTGCTCGGGGAACCGTAGTGCGCCGACTGGCCGAGCGGTCTACCCCAGCCTCGCGGCGACCCTTGCCCTGGAGAGTAGAACGGGCTAGAGCCACACCCAGCGAAAAGGGCACTGCCTCAAACACGACCTTGCCTAGCGCCTCCGACAGGGGGGTTGCCAGCGTAATGCGGCACAGTAACCCTAGCGCTAAGGCCGCACAGACCGTGCCAATCGCCACCGCTTCGAGGCTCTCTAAGAAGACCTCTAGCGGGTTCAGGCTGAGGGCCTGGCGAAAGCCTTCTACCTGGGTGAGCAGGCCGACCCCGACCAGGGTAGCCAGTAGCACCGCCAGCAGCCAGCGAGAACTGGTGGCCGCACCAATCGACCACACTTCCACGGTGTATAGCAGGGGAATGCCAAACAAAAAGCCGCCGACAGCGCCCTGCAAAATGGCCTGTAATTCGGCTAACCAGACATTGGGAGGAGTCTGGTTTTCGGTGATATCTGGCGACTCACCCATGGCCCCTCTCTCAGGTACAGATCTCAGGTACAGACCGATACAACGCTGCTTTGAGATTAGCAGGGGCGGCGACCACCAAAACAGCATCAAGTTTCCTAGCTTGCTACCTGAAACCTTAGGAAAATCTCTAGTATTGCCGGGGTTCGACAAAATGCCCGCTAGCGTAAATGTGCATGTTTGTAATCGACGAAACAGCCATCGCTGATTGCAAGGCCCATTACCCTAAGGATAGTTCTATGACCCAGGCTAAAACAGGCGATAGCGTCTCGATTCACTATACCGGCAAGCTAGAAGACGGCACTGTATTTGACTCATCGCGCGATCGCGATCCCCTGCAATTTGCCATTGGCAAGGGCGAGGTCATCTCCGGCTTTGAAGCAGCGGTGGTCGGCATGGCTCCTGGCGACGCCAAAACCGAAGTCATTGCTGCTGAAAATGCCTACGGCCCCCACCGCGAAGAAATGGTCATGGTGGTCGAACGCCACCAAATCCCCGAGGACATTCCCCTCGATATCGGCCTTCAGCTTCAGCTCCAGGGGCCCCAAGGTCAGATGGTACCGGTACTGGTTACCGATGTGTCTGAGGCCGATGTCACCCTCGACGCCAACCACCCGCTAGCCGGAGAAACCCTCATTTTTGACATTGAGCTGGTGGCAATTCAGGCCTGAGGTAGCATTTCCATCTCTGCCTCGAGGCCAGGTATATCGAAGGTTTGAAACTATCCCCCTCCACCCCAGGGGGATAGTTTTTAGCTGGTGAAGCAATTATTATGTCAGTGGCCTTTACCTCCAGGAGCCCTATGGCCTACGAATTGCCCTCCCTCCCCTATGCCTACGATGCCCTAGAGCCCTACATCTCTAAGAGCACCCTGGAATTTCACCACGATAAGCATCACGCGGCCTACGTCAGCAAGTACAACGATGCGGTCAAAGGCACCGACTACGATAGCCAACCCATTGAAGAGGTGATCAAAGCGATCGCTGGCGATAGTTCCAAGCAGGGTGTATTCAATAACGCTGCCCAGGCCTGGAACCATACCTTCTACTGGCAATCGATGAAGCCTGACGGCGGCGGCACCCCCAGGGGCGACTTGGCCAGCAAAATTGACGCTGACTTTGGCAGTTTTGACAAGTTTGCCGAGGCGTTTAAGGCGGCTGGGGCCACTCAGTTTGGCAGCGGTTGGGCCTGGCTGGTGCTCGACAACGGCACTCTCAAGGTGGCTAAAACCCTCAATGCCGACAACCCTCTCACCAGCGAGCAGGTACCTCTGCTCACCATGGATGTTTGGGAGCACGCCTACTATCTCGACTATCAGAATAAGCGCCCCGACTACATTGAGACTTTTCTTAAGAGCCTTATAAATTGGGACTTTGCCGCCAGCAACTTGGCCAATGCCTAGCCTGGCGACAGCGCCGCAGTCGTGCTCCGCGACTAGGGGTGGGCCAAGGTTCACCCCTTTTTTGCCCTCATGGCCCCTTATTAAGGCCAAAATTAGCGCTATTCTGAGGCCGTCCAGCTCAATTTGCCCCTTTTCTACTACTGCTATGTTGTTTGCCGACCCCGACTACCCCCATGTGGTGCTGTCGTTTGCCTACCGAGGTTTTCGCCTGGAGCTGGATCAAAGCATCGAGGAAGGGGTACCGCTGTATGCCGTCTGGGCGACCCATGAAGGTGGTTCTGCGGTGGCTGTACCCGGTGTGGTAAGTCGCTCTGAGGCAATTTACAAAGCCCGCTGTTGGGTCGATCGGCGGCTGAGAACATTGGCTGAGGGCCGCAGTAGGCAATAGCTGGGTCAGCACATCAATAGCCCCACGGGTGCGCCCCTATGGAGCTACATCTCAGCGACTGAGACTAGAGGCAATTGAAACTAGATCAGTGAGTTGGGGGCAGTGAATGCTATCCCAAGCGGGTTTTTACAAAGGCCTCTAAGCGATCCATGCCCTCTAAGATGGTGTCCATATCGGTGGCATAGGAAATACGTAAGGTACCCTCAGCCCCAAACGCAATCCCCGGAATCATCGCCACGTGCTTTTCGTCCAGCAGCTGGGTACAAAAATCTAGGGACGGCATTCCCAGGGCAGTGATATCGGCATAGAGATAAAAGGCTCCCTCGGGCACGCCGCAGCTCACGCCCTCAATGGCACGACACCGCTCAATAATGGCCTGGCGACGCTCGGCAAAGGCTCGCCCCATCATGGCAACGCAGTCTTGGGAACCCTCTAAGGCGGCGATCGCACCGTACTGGGCAAAGGTACACACATTAGACGTGCTATGGCCCTGAATAGTGGCCACGGCCTTAATGAGCGCCGCTGGCCCCACCAGGTAGCCCACCCGCCAGCCCGTCATGGAATAGGCCTTGGCAAACCCGTTGCTAATAATCGTGTGCTCAAACGCCTCGGGCGATACGGCCCCAATGCTGAGATGAGTCGCCCCATCGTAGAGAATTTTTTCGTAGATTTCGTCGGAGACCACCCAGATGTCGGCCTCAACCACGACCGCCGCTAGGGCTACGATTTCAGCTGGGGAATAGACCATCCCCGTAGGGTTAGAGGGCGAGTTGAGAACAAATAGCTTGGTCTGGGGGGTAATGGCCTGACGCAGCTGCTCGGGAGTGATGCGGTAGCCCTGCTCAGCAGTAGTCGGCACGATCACTGGGGTACCGCCAGCCAGCTTCACCATCTCTGGGTAGCTCAGCCAATAGGGGGCTGGAATAATTACCTCATCGCCAGGCTCGATCAGGGCCATCATCAACCCGTAGAGCGAATGCTTGCCGCCGTTGGTGACAATGACGTTTTCGGGGCCGTAGCAGAGGCCGTTGTCGTGCTGGAGCTTATGGGCGATCGCCTGGCGCAGAGCCGGTTCCCCCGCCGCTGGCCCATAGCGAGTTTTGCCCTGATCGAGAGCCGCTTTGGCCGCCTGCTTAATGTGGTCAGGGGTATCAAAGTCTGGCTCCCCAGCGCTGAAGCTACATACCGGCAACCCCTCGGTCTTCATCGCCTTGGCCCGGGCTGAAATCGCCAGCGTCATCGATGGGCTGACGCAGGTTACACGATTGGCTAAGGCAAATTTGGGCACAGCCACACCTCCACAAACATTGGCTACGGGCTCCCCCTAACAATAGGGACAACCAACGTTAGCTTGAATATTAGAACATCCCCATAGGTTAGATCGTTTGCCTCGTTCTGACTATTGCCGCTCAAGGTTTTTCTCACCCAGGCGTCATGATTATCCTGAAGCGCTAACTGCTGCGGTAAAGCGCAATTGGGATCAAGAAGATTTGGTAAATCTCCTCCGGTCTTAAAGCCGATCAAAACTAGCTTCCTGGCCTCACCAAACGTCGCTACCACAGTACTTTTGGGCCGAGTCATCGGTTGTCTAACCAGGCACCGATGCGTGTTCACCATTACCAAAATCTATAAATCCGCAAATTTACGCATCCAGATTTTCCTGACTGAGTCCCCCCAGGTTTGTAACTAGGACTAGAAGCGCTCACAAGGCTACGTCCTATGCAACCCTATCCTCACTACTTCCCGACACCGCACCTGGCCTGGGCTGCTAGTCTAGGCCTGCTGATCGTCACCCCCGCCTTGGGGCTGGCTACCCAATATCAGCAAAATGCCCAGCCACTCCCACAGGTGACCAACCGATCTGACGATGACCGTGGCAGCGGCCGTCTCAGGCGCGTACCTGCGATCGCTAAAGAACTCAGCTTTCGCGGCAGCGGTCGCATTGCCCCTAACCCACCTAATCCAGATGCCAGCTGGCATCTACCCACCGCCTACCGGGGCAGCGGTAGAATTGCTCAACCTGCTGCCCTCCCACCCGCTGCCTCCCAAACTACCTAAAAGCAGTCGCGAATCCGCACAACCACTGGGATATGAGCGGTATTTTTGAACACCCCATCTGGGTTTATGATCTGGCTTAAGCTAGTTTTACAGCATTAAAGTGCCGACTTTAACGACAATATTGGCAGGTTTTGAGTCAAAATTAAGTTTAATCAGATGGTTGTTTATGCCGATTAGCCACTTCGGTGGCAGGGTCAGCCATCAGTATAAAATTAAGCCATATTAAGCCAGCATATTTATTTTGCATGTCTGTGGTGCATCGTCTTATAAAGCCTTAAATTAGCTGCATCTGCTGCTTCGGTTCCATTTTCAGCGGTTTCGCGCCCTGAGCCACCTAGGTCGCGTCATCGCCCGTCGTTATGAGTGTCTTGAGTCCGATGGCTGATTCCAGTTTCGCAACACCCCTGTCACCCTTTGGGGTAGACGATGAAGCACTGATTCGCCGCCTCAGCCCCAGTGCGATTGACCAGATCTTGCTCTACATTGCCTTCAGTGCCATGCGCACGGGCGGTCACCGCCACGGAGCTTTTTTAGATGCGGCGGCCACTGCCGCCAAGTGCGCTATCTACATGACCTATTTAGAGCAGGGCGAAAATCTGCGCATGACCGGCCACCTGCATCATATTGAGCCCAAGCGAGTCAAGGCCATTGTCGAGGAAATGCGCCAGGCTCTCACCGAGGGTAAGCTCCTCAAAATGCTGGGTTCCCAAGAGCCCCGCTACCTCATTCAGTTTCCATACATGTGGCTGCGGCGCTACCCATGGCAGCCAGGGCAGTCGCGGGTAGCGGGTACCTCGCTCACCACTAACGAAAAATCCATCCTCGAGCATAAGTTATCGACTCCCTGCCCCGATGCCCGAATTATCAATTCCTTTCAGTTTCTAGAACTGATTGAAATTCTCCACGAAAAATCCCAGGAAGACCTACCTGCCGATCACCGCGTTCCCCTCAGTGAAGCTCTGGCCGAACACATTCGCCGCCGCCTGATTTACTCGGGCACCGTAGCCCGGATCGATGCATCTTGGGGAACCTCCTACTACGGGCTCGCTCGGTCTTCCTACGCACCCGTGGACGATCAAGAGCGCATGTGTACCATGGTCGAAGACACCGCCCAGTATTTTCGGATGATGCGCGAGTGGGCTACTCGCCTGCCAGGCGCCATGCGGGTGCTGGAGGAATTAGACCTGCCCGCAGCCCAACGAGACGCGGCTTTTCGAGAGCTAGACGACATGATCCGCTCCTGGGCAGATAAATATCATCAGCCCGGTGGTGAGCCAACGCTGCTGCAAATGGTCGTTGGTCATCACTTGAAATAGCCTATACGACCCTTTACTTTTGGCTACTGCCTAAGGGCTACCGCCGCCGGGCACGGCCAAAGCTGGGCAACTCAACGGCCGCAATAGAGGTAATCTTTTTCTGCGATCGCAGTGGGTAGACCAGGGGCGATGGCGAAGGTTTGCTGTTGTCTAGCAAATAAGACGGCAACGCTGGTGCAGCCGGGGTAGCGGCCATCGGGGCTGGGGCGGCTGGAGACATGGGCTCTGTTGGTGGTACTGGCGCAACTGCGCTCGCGGCCACGGTGGGCTGTATCGGCATCGCTTCCTGTGGGGCAACAGCGGGGCCTACCGGCATCACCGGCTCACCCCAGGGAGATGGCTCAGTAAACAGCGTGGCCTGATCGACCGCAGGCGCAGGCGCAGGCGCAGGCGATGTTTCGAGCCAAGGGTCTGGAGCTTCTAGGGCTGGAGCCACAGGAGTAACTGGCGGCGACACCACTGGTTCAGGTTCGGCTAGAGCCGCAGACAGATCGGCGGCGACCCCTAAGGTGGGGGAAGTCGCTAAAGCAGGGGGGTGCTGGGGCTCGGCAGGCGTCGCTGATCCTGGCCCCCGCAGCCCTCGCAGTAGCTGGGTCAAACTGGGGTTATCGCCCAGTGCCCCCTGCCCCCCAGACCAGGGTTGAATTTGCTGCGATCGCGGCATTGTGACCGGTTGACCAGCCGCTCGGGCCACTGGGGCCGCCGCCGCCTTCGCCGCTCCCATACCAGCAGACCCAGGGGCGGTATTTAAGCACTTCTCTAGCGCTGCCTTAAATTGCAGCGTGTAGCGCTGCTGGCGATGCAAGCGAGCTTTTAGATCGCGGCAGGTTTCTTCGGCCTGTTGCAGGGCCATAGTTTTATCGCTAAAGCGCTGCTGCAAGAGCGTACACTCGCGCTCTAGCTGAGCCACCCGCTGTTGGTTAGTCTCTAGCTCGGCATGGATAGTTTCGTTGTGGATGGTGGTGCGGCGTAGCCCGTCGTTGGCAATATCGAGCTCGCTCAGCAGCTGAGCAATTTGCTGCTGTACTGGGCCAGGCGGTGTAGCGGTAGGCAACCCCATCATAGATGCCTGATTGCGCTCAACCTCGGCCTGTAGGGCCAGCTGCGATCGCTCTAGCTCATCTTCTAACTCGGTGACTCGCAAGAGCAACGCATCATTACACTGGTTGAGGTCTTGAATCAGCTGCACCAGGTCTTCAGGAGCGGGTTCGGGACTAGACAGATCTGGCTCGACAGCCACAGCATCGACCTGCCCATCGGCCCAGCGCAACGCATCATTGCCCCCATGCTCCTCAGCAGATACTTCATCTGCCGAGGTTGAGATCGTAGCTAGGGGCAACTGCCCTGGCAACGTTACCGCTTCCCAGCCAGAGGCATCGTCGGCTGAAGGCTGGGGGCCGGGTGTCTCAGGCTGATGTCGAGGCGTATTGTTGCCATCCTCTGGAGAAGTGCTCGAAGCCGTAGTGTCAGTCATAGTAATTGTCTGATCCTGGTCGCGTAGTCTCACACTCAATAATCAACCGCAGCGGGGCTATTGACCCCTAAGAGTAACTAATCTTGCCAATTTATTCACTTTTTCATTGTCTATTTAATTGCATTAATGACAATGTGTCAGTTTTATAGGCATCGGACTTTCTTTGTGATCAGATTTTAGCGACTGCTTTAAGCTTGCCCATGCCTCTCTAGACCCGGTTGAGCAACGCCAACGGTTGGGTAACTTAACCGGAGCCGAACCAGCCGATTGCTCTAAACCACTCAATTACAACTGTGTCAAAGCAATTACCGTCTGAGGCAGCACCCGCTGGGCATTTTGTTCTTCTAACCGCTTCTGAATAGCACCCTGGCGCAATCGATGGGGGCAGACGAGTGCAGCAACTTTTAGCCGAAAACATCCGGGCCTATGGCCCCTGCCCTTGATAGACATTAGCGGTAGGCAACTCTCTTAACAGAGGTGTCGTCAGATACACAAATTGTCTACCATATAGCCTGGGTAAAGCATGCCCCAGCCGCACTGTCGTTTTTGCTCTAGTAGTGTCACAAATGGTTAGATTAGGGTCTCGTACCGCTCTTTTGGCTGTCGCTGCGGGGGCAGCGCTGTTTACCACGATCGCCTGTAGCCAACCGGTCGATGTCTCCAATTCCTCAGCCTCAACCACCGCGACCGCAGACCTGGCCCAGGGCGATCGCGACCCGCAAACGCTGCGCCTGCTCTACAGCCGTTCTGCCCTGACCCTCAACCCTCACATGGCCACCGGCTACCAAGACTTTGAAGCGGCCCGCATTGTCTACGAACCCCTGGCCAGCTACAACGAAGCCGGGGAGCTGGTGCCTTTTTTAGCTGATCAAATTCCATCTTCAGAGAATGGTGGCGTAGCCGCAGACGGCACCAGCGTCACCTGGACCCTGCGCCCCGATGTGACCTGGGCCGACGGCGAACCCTTCACCGCCGACGATGTGGTCTTTACCTTTGAATTCATTCGCAACCCAGTGGTGGCTGCGGCTACCGCCCAGTTTTACGAAGGGGTCGAGGGGGTCGAGGCTGTTGACGACTACACCGTCAAAATTACCTTTTCTACCCCTACGCCCAATTGGTCGGTGCCCTTTACCGGCCAAACAGGGCTGATTTTGCCCCGCCACATTTTTGAGGAATATAACGGCCCCGACGCCAGGGACGCCGTGGCCAATGTTCAACCCGTGGGCACCGGCCCCTACCAGGCGGTAGGGTTTGAGCCGGGCACAGTTATTTTTGAACCCAACCCCAGCTATTGGGGCGGCCGACCCGCCTTTAAACGAGTAGAGCTGAAGGGTGGCATAGCCCCCTATGCCGCCGCGCGGGAGGTCTTGCAAACTGGGGAAGCAGACTTTGCCCACAATCTTCAGGTCGAAGCCGACGCCCTCAGTACCCTGGAGACTGACGCCAGCGGCCACGTCACCACCCTGTTTGGCTCTCAGGTAGAGCGCATCATGCTGAACTTTTCTGACCCCTTTACTCGCACCGAGGCCGGAGAACGATCGAACCCCAAAATTCCGCACCCTTACTTCAGCGATCTGCGGGTGCGCCAGGCGGTTAACCTGGCGATCGATCGCGACACCATTGCCAAAGACCTCTACGGCAGCACCGGCCAACCCACGGCCCAGCTGTTGGTAGCCCCAGAGACCTATCAGTCGCCAACGGTCAACTATACCTATGACCTGGCAACAGCCAAGGCGCTGCTCGATGAAGCGGGCTGGGTCGACACCGATGGCGATGGCCTGCGCGACAAAGACGGCGTCACGCTGGAGGTGATGTTTCAGGCGGCGGTCAACCCAGTACGCCAGAAGACCCAGGCCATTGTCAGCGATAGCCTGGCAGAAATTGGCATCAATGTAGAGATCTCGCGGGTGCGCATGGATGAGTTCTTTTCGGGTGACCCCCAAGATACCGACAGCCTCAACCATTTCTATGCCGATATGCAGATGTATTCGATTGGCAACGAAAGCCCTGACCCAGGCACCTACATGGGCTGGTGGACCTGCGATAAAGTGGCGTCGCTGGCCAATCAGTGGCAAGAACCTAATAACGCCCGCTACTGCAACCCCGAGTACGACCAACTGTGGGCATCGGCCCGCGAAGAACTTGACCCCGCTCGCCGGGCTGAGCTATTTCAGCAAATGAATGAGCTGCTGGCCAAGGATGTGGCGGTAATACCCGTGGTGCACCGGGCCATGGTCAATGCGGTGAGCGATCGCATTGTTGAGGCTGAGTTTACCCCCTGGGATGCCAGCACCTGGGCGATCAAAGACTGGAAACCAAAGCCCGCCGCCGAATAGAATAGCCCCGCCCCCAAACGCTGCGCTACTGATGACGTGCTTTCACCAACTGGCTCAAGCCCTCGACTACGGCCCCGCTGTTTTAGCCACCGTCACCAGCGTCCGTGGCTCAGTCCCCCGAGAGGTGGGGGCCAGGCTGGTGGTCGATGCCCAGGGGCGGGCGTTTAACACCATTGGCGGCGGTGCCGGAGAGGCCAAGGTGCTGCATCGGGCCGAGGAAATTCTCAAAACGGGAGCCAAGCAGTTTGTCGATATCGACCTGTCTGGAGTCCCCCAGCGGCAAACCCAGGGCGTCTGCGGCGGCCACATGCGGGTCTGGCTCGAGCGCTGGCAGGGTAACGCGGCAAAATCTTTAGTACAGCAGGTTTTACGACAGCTCCAGAGCGGGCAGTCGGTCACGTTGGTCACACCCCTAGATGGTTCTACAGATCCTTACTTGGCAGACGATACCGCCCAGATTGATCGGGCGACGGCTTTTGTGGAAACCCTGGCCCCACCGCCGACGCTTTTGATTGTGGGGGCGGGCCACGTGGGTATGCAACTGGCGAAGGTTGCCCACCAAATTGGCTTTCAAGTGGCCGTGCAAGACGATCGCCCCGAGTGGGCCAATGCCGACCACTACCCCCAGGCCAGCCAGATTTTGGCCCAGGACATTGCCCCTGCGATCGCGACGTTCACCACCCACCCAACCCTCTACGCCGCCCTGGTTACCCGTGGCTACACCTACGACCTGGCTGCGCTCCAGGCCCTGCTGCAACGCCCCCAGCCCTGTCGGTACATCGGCATGATCGGCAGCGAAAAGCGGGTGCGCCAGGTCTACCAGGCGATCGCCCAGGTGGGCCTGTCCCGCGAGCAGCTGGCGCACATCTATGGCCCGATTGGGTTGGATATCGGAGCGTTAACCCCCGAGGAAATTGCCGTTAGCATTGGCGCGGAGCTGATTATGGTGCGGCGGGGCGGCACCGGGCGATCGCTCTCGGAGCGGCTGCGCCAACATCTCGCAGGCTGATGCGGCTTCACATCACCGTTCTATCGGCCCAAAGGCTTTGGGGCAACTCCATCGGCGTAACGCCAGTTGCCGACCGAATCCGACTTTATGCGCTGGCGGCTAGCCCCCAGGTAAGGCCAAGATGGGCACAGCCTATCTGTCAGCCTATTTTTAACCTCTATGATGACTACGCCAAAATGGATGCCCCAGACCGCGATCGCCCTGATCGGCTTTGAGGGCGGCCTTGCCATCGCCTACTTGGCCATGATTTATACGCGAGGAGAGGCGCTGCCGCTGCTCGACCTGAATGGGTTGCGATCGCTGCCATCCTGGCTCCAGGCGGCTCACCTGTTGGCGATCGGGGGCCTGTGTTTAGTGCTGCTGCGGTTTCGTCAGCGCCTGGCCCACCCGGTTTCCTGGTTTTTGCCCAGTGCCCTGGCATTGCTCTGCCTATACGGTGCGCTAGACGAAGTCACCAAACTCCATCTCTGGCTGCATCAGGTCGATTGGAAACTGATTTACCTGGGTTTGTTGATGGCCATTCCGGTGCTGGGGCTGCCAGATCTGGTCGTCATTTGGCGGCACCATCGTGGCCCTGTGCTCTGGGTGCTGGCAGGGGTCAGCGTTTTTTTGCTGGGCGGCTTTGGGGCAGAGGCGGCTCAGGGTGCGATCGCCTCAGAGTTGGCCACCCATGATTCATCCAGACTGTTATTCCTCGGCGAACACCTCAGAATCACCATCGAAGAATTTGCCGAGCTTCTGGGCGAAACCCTGATTCTCTATGGCATGGCTATCTTCACTCAGCAGGCCCTGCCACCTCGGCACCGCGTGCCTTCGCTTCACCGCAGGACAACCGGAGGCTAACCTAAGAACCTCGGATACGTTGGTTACCCCCACGGCGGCTCTACTTGACGCCCCTTGGCAGCTGTATCTACAATGTAATCACCTAATACCTACAGGGCTATATCCCATGGGCACCGCCATTCGAACCCGCATCGTCAAGATCGGCAACTCCCAGGGCATTCGTATTCCCAAGCTGCTGCTAGAGCAAAGCGGCCTCAACACCGAGGTCGAGATCGAGGTGCAGGGCGATCGCATTGTCATTCGCACTGCCCCCCGTCAGCGCGCCGGTTGGGATGCTGCCTTTGCCAACCTGGCCGAGCACCAAGACGACACCCTACTTGACGACACCAGCACCACCGACTGGGACAACGCTGAATGGGAATGGTAGTGAATCGTTTCGACGTCTTTCTCATCAACCTTGACCCTACCGTGGGTAGCGAGATTAAAAAGAGTCGTCCCTGTGTGGTGATTTCCCCCGACGAGATGAACCGCTATATTGCGACGGTGATCGTGGCCCCCATGACCACCAAGGGCAAGCCCTACCCGACCCGTGTGGCCTGTCAGTTTCAGGGCAAAGCCGGGCAAATCGTTCTCGACCAGATTCGCACGGTAGACAAAACTCGGTTGGTCAAAACGCTGGGGCAGATCAGCCAAGATGAGCAGAGCCTACTGCTGGCGACCTTGGCCGAGATGTTTGCTGCGTAGACTACTTCAATCGCACCATGGCTCAGCCTTTCAAGTGGGCCTACAGCGGTAAGCCCCTAACGGCATGACTGCTCACTGGGCAACGCAGCGAGATCAGCAGACGGATCGCGATCGGTTTTCTCCATGGCGCTTTGACCGCAAATGCTGGGGCTAGACGCCACTGTGATCGCTGATCGGCGCAGCCTGGGCAAATCGTGTCAGAATTCGGGCAATCGACGTTTTGCCACCTCTATATTGCCATGGAAATTGATCCTGAGCTGCTAGATCCTTCCCTGCGCTACAAGCTGCTGATTGGCAGCATTGTTCCCCGGCCAATTGCCTTTGTCTCTAGCCTGTCACCGGAGGGCGTCGCTAATCTGGCCCCGTTTTCCTACTTCAATGCCGCTGGCCACAAACCCCTGGCGCTGATGTTTAGCATTAGCCTGCCACACGGGCGATCGCTTCGAGATTCCCAACGGTTTTCCCAAACCGTGAGCGTTGTGTAGAGCGGGCTGCCGGTGCTGCTTGGAGTAGATATAGTGGAACCGTTGGTCTCATCGTTACCAGATACCGCTATGGACTCAGTCATGTTGAGCACCCCGTTCGAGCCTGCTGCCCTGGCAGAGGTCAGCACCGCAGACCTGAAATCTAGTCTGCTCAAGCTGGTCGATCAGCGTGACGCCGACCCCATGGCTCAAAAAGTGCGATTTGCCTATGAAGCGCTGATGCCGCTCTTCAACGAGCTGGCGAAACGCAACCCCACCCCCGACCTACACCAACAAATTCCGCTGCTGAAGGGGGTTTGGATGGCAGTATGGTCGACCAACCCCTTTCAAGACCTTTTGCCGGGGCGCGTGCGCCACGAGTCGTACCAAATCTTTGATAGCAACGGCTACTATGCCAACCTGGCCCGCTACAAACCAGGCCGCAAAACCCCGTTTTTGAGCTGGATGTCGCGCTGGCTGCTGAGCTATGACCTGATGATTATGCAGAGCTACAGTGTACAGACTGGCTCAGCAGCCAGGCCGCAGACTTGGGATATTCAAAATGTCTGCATTCGCCAGGGGCTGCGGTTTGGCTCCCGGGCCTTTAGTGCTGCCACCGCCGCTGCCTGGTTTCGGCAAACGGCGGCCAATTACGCCAGCAATCCTCAACCCCAGCCGTCGGTATCTCAACCAACCCGGGGGGCTAATCGAGTCTCCACCAGGCAATACGAGCAGATCGCCAAGGCCCGACCCCAGCTCGACAACCTCTATATCGACGCAGGATTTCGCCTGGTCAAAACCCAGCGCGAAAAATCCCAGCGACCGTCCTACACCGTGGCTGTGCGCTTGCCCTAGTACCCTGAGGCGGAAATATGTCCACCGCTCTGGATCGCTTGGCTCCCTAGCTCCCCTGTTCCTTAGCCCTAAAGAATAGTATAAAAACTTGCGCTGTGGAGCGCTAGGCTAGCGATGCGGCATAGGCCGTTAACTCCTGCAGGTAGGGCTGCTGCTCTGCCGGGCTCAAGAATGACGCCTTGAAGGAGTTTTTAGCCAGCTGCACCAGCTGCTCGGGCAATAGCCCCAGGGCCGACTCTACCGCCTCAAAGTTTTCGGCCAGGTAGCCGCCAAAATAGGCCGGGTCGTCGGAGTTGATCGTGACGCACAGGCCCAGCTCCAGCAGCTGCTTGAGGTTGTGCTGCGCCATGGTGTCAAACACGCAGAGCTTGATATTCGACAGGGGGCACACCGTCAGGGGTATCTGGTGCTCGACCAGGTACTCGACCAGGGCCGGGTCTTCGAGCGATCGCACCCCGTGGTCAATGCGCGACACCTGGAGCAGGCGTAGCGCCTCCCAGATATACTCCGGTGGCCCCTCTTCGCCCGCGTGGGCCACGGTGAGAAACCCTTCGGCCCGCGCCCGGTCAAACACCGCCTGAAACTTCGACGGCGGATGCCCCAGCTCAGACGAGTCAAGCCCCACGGCGATGATGCTGTCGCGATAGGGCAGCGCCTGCTCCAGGGTGGCCATAGCCGCCTCGGCACTGAGATGGCGCAAAAAGCAGAGAATCAGCGCTGAAGAAACCCCCAATTCCCCTTTGGCATCATGGAGTGCCTGGGTGATGCCGCTGTGCACCACCTCAAAGGCAATGCCGCGATCGGTGTGGGTTTGGGGGTCAAAGAAAATTTCGGTGTGGCGCACCCCCTGCAACGCACACTTTTGCAGGTAGGCCCAGGTGAGGTCGTAGAAGTCTTGCTCGCTCTGCAAGACCTGGGCCCCGGCGTAGTAGAGGTCTAAAAACGATTGCAGGTTTTCAAACTGGTAGGCTGCCCGCACCGCCTCGACCGAATCGTAGGGCAGGGCGATGCCGTTGCGCTGGGCCAGGGCCACCATCATCTCGGGCTCTAGGGAGCCTTCGATGTGAATGTGCAGTTCGGTCTTGGGCAGGGCAACAAGGGGCGATCGCATAGGTCAACCAACGCTATTCAGCGGCTATTATGCCCCACCCGTCGGCTCTCTGTCTGTGTTATCTGTGTTATGCGTGTCGATAGGGTCAGTCTTTGACCAACCATAGCTGCGCCGTGCGGGCCGGCACAAACAACGAGAATCGGTTGCCCGATAGGGTCATCTCGTAGCCGTGGATGACATCTTGGTAGATTCCAGGGTTCTGCAGCCCCCAGGTGCTGAACTCCACCGACTGGTTAAACCCACCTTTATTGATGGCGACAATACCTTTCTGGCCACGGCGGAAAATGAGCAGCTCGTCGCTCTCGTAGAGCATCGCCATCTCGTCGCCCTGCACCGCATTGTTGAACTGCACCATGGCGGCAATGTCGGGCCGCTTGTAGGCGTCGAGCCAGCGATCGCGGTCTACCCCATGGTGCGACTCATTGTGGTCAGAGTAGATCAGCGGCACGCCGCCATCGCGGCCAAGCACATAGGCGTAGGCCAGGTGCTCATCGTGGGGGTCTAACAGCCCATAGCGAAACCCGTCGTTGTGGGGAATATCGTGGGTCACCACAAAGGTGACGGCACGGTTCCACGGCAGCGCATTGCCGTAGTTTTCAGGGCTTACTAGCGTCCTGAGCGACCCGCCAAAGCCAAAGGCTTCTCGCATGGTGGTAAACAGCGGAAAGTCGTAGGCCGACATCCAGGTTTCGCGCAGAAAGGGCCACAGAAATACCTGCTCGTCGTGGTCGCCGCCGGTGAGCACTTCGCCAAACCAGAACTTATCTCTCAGCTCTGGCCGATCGGCCAGGTTATCGACCATGCGCTCGGTAATATGCTTAATGGCATCGATGCGAAACCCATCAAACCCCATATCGACCAGGGCTTCTACCATTTGGTGCTGCTGCTGCAACACCCAGTCAGAGTCTTTCAGGTCGGGTAGGCCCGACAGGTTTTGATACTGCACAGCGCCGCGATCGGTCCATTCGTGGCCTTCGATTTCGCCTGCTTCGTTAAAGTCCCAGGGTGAAAACAGCCCTTCGCTGAGGTCGCCGTAGAGGCGGTTTTTTTCGTATAGGTCAGGGTTTTGGCGGTAGCGCTCTAGCTCGACCTCGCCCGGAAAGTTGAGCCGATCGGGGCGGCTTTCGTTGGCCATGTGGTTGATCACCAGGTCGGCATAGACCTGGATCTGGAGGCTATCGCCGTGACAGGCGGCGATCAACTGTTCCAGCTCTCGCTTGCCGCCCAGGTGGGAGAGTAGCACCCGGTAGTCTTTGGGCTGGTAGCGCTGCCACCAGGCACCACCGTTGGGGTCAGAGTACAGCGGCGGGGGAATCAAAATGGCGCCGTAGCCTGATTCCCGAATGGAGTCTAGGTTCTCTAGAATTTGGCTGTATTTCCAGTTGAAGGCGTGGAGCGTAACAATGCGCATGTGACAGTTTCCCTGCGATCGTGGGTGTCAGGTGGGCCAGACGGCTTTAGCCGCGACAACAATTAAAGTCCAAGATACCTTTTCAGGGGATGGTAAGAAGGTTTGCCTGATCACTCGACTCACAAAATTGACGCAATGGTGTCTAGATCATCGGTTCAGTATGGCTAAAAACCCAGTTTCTTCGTTGGTTTGCCTACGAGATTTGTTCGTTCCCAGGGTAGAAACCGGGTTTCTGTACCGGCATTCTAGAACGTCGATTCAGTATTCGCGGCTCCTCGTTCCAATACTCTGCGTTGGCATGCTCATCGGAGGCTCTGCCTCCTCAAATGAGCGGCAGAGCTGCAAAACTAGGGTGCCCGGGCTCCGACCGGGCACCCGGGTGAGGTCTGTCCTTTAGAGACTGTATCGGTGCTTTAGGGGTTGCCGTTGCAGAGCGAGGGCAAGCGTCGATCCCATGAGCGCCAGCTTTTGGGCTATAGGGCTTGCTGAACTACTGTTTGGGCATCTAAGGCAACTGTGTCGTGGGAAAGTATGGCTCCGTGCGCCGGAACAATCACCGTAGGTGGGTAGTTAGCTATATCTTCGAGCAGCTGGCGCAGCGTCGCGGCCTTATTTCTCACCGACATTTTCAACATTAAGTTAAACACGCGAAACCCCGGAGCGCTGCCGGTGACGTTGAACAACATGCGCGGCACCAAGGCTGAAGGCAGCGTCGGCAAATTGATCAGAACGTCAGACACATACCAGACATAGCCTGGATCGATCTTGACCCAAAACCAGCTTTCACCGATCTTTGTATCTACAACTTCCCGAAACTGAATGCGGGGGCCAGCTATTTCTGCCAAGGCGCTAAGGGGCTCAAAGTCTCCTGCCTCAGGTGCCTTCTGGGCAATGCGTTTGAGCGCGTCGGCTGGGGCAAAGCAGCGGGCATTGGGAAAACGTTCTCTCCATTCGCGCTGACCCATGTAGTGAAAGCCGTTGTTCGCCGCGATCGCGCCCACATCGCCATAGGTCTCCAGTTCAGCACAAAGGGCCTCTGTCAGCCCAATGCACGGACTTACAATCAGCATCTGGCCATTGCCCATCCGGGCTGCAAACGTAGTGGCGAACGAACCCTGAGCAAATTCATAGGCGTGGGTTAAGACTCCGCCTGCCTGGTCAATAATCTTCCAACCTGGGGTAACTGGGCTCATGAACCACTCCACTGCGAATCTGCGAATCTGATCAAACCAAAACCGCTGAGATCGATCATCCAGGCTAGACCTAATGCAGCAGTAACGAGACTACAACAAAACCCTGCCCCAATAGCGTTTCTAACTCGGTCCGTGAGCGTGTGTCCCCCGCATGAAACCGACAAAATCCCACCCCACAAACCACCCACATCCATTCTTTGACGCCCTTGACTAACCAAGGGGTTTCATCGTGAGATCAATAACAACGTTAAGTTAAGAATGATTCGAGATATTATTGTTTCATTCTTGCGATAAGTAGCTAGGCGCAATTAAATATAAAACGTTCCAGTGGGTAATCTCCGGTTCTACTACGTGCCTCCATGCCCTCAATGACGGTCATGGCCAGGTCATATTCGTTATCAAACATCTGCCCGGCAATCT
>NZ_JADEWX010000118.1 GCF_015207395.1 Nodosilinea sp. LEGE 07088 | reverse complement strand
TTTTCCCAACAGTCCGCCCACTCTACTTTTGTCTAAATTCATCGCCGCTAAGCTAGACTCCTGCCCCAGCGCTGGTGCACCTGACTTGGCGGCCTAGAAATCCAATCAAGAACTTAGGACTGCCCAGAAGGGGGAATGTTCTGCGAAAATTGAGAGTGCAGTTGTTGATCGTAGTCATTGGCATCAAGCTGAGCACCTGACATCTACTGCTCGACGAACCGTGAATTTAGGAAAATCAAGATGTCTGAGAACTGGAGAAGTAAAGTCGTTACCGAAGGCGTGCAGCGATCGCCCAATCGCGCCATGCTGCGAGCAGTCGGCTTTGGCGATGGAGACTTTCAGAAACCGATCGTAGGGGTCGCCAGCGCCCACAGCACGATCACGCCCTGCAATATGGGTATCGCCCCCCTGGCGATGAAAGCAGAGGCCGGGATTCGGCTCGGGGGCGGCATGCCCCAGCTCTTTGGCACCATTACCGTGAGTGATGGCATTTCCATGGGCACCGAAGGCATGAAGTATTCTCTGGTGTCGCGCGATGTGATTGCCGACTCGATCGAAACCGCCTGCAACGCCCAGAGTATGGATGGCGTCTTGGCGATCGGCGGCTGCGACAAAAATATGCCGGGAGCCATGATTGCCATGGCGCGGATGAATATTCCCGCCGTTTTTGTCTACGGCGGTACCATCAAACCCGGTCATCTGGAGGGCGAAGACCTGACCGTCGTGAGTTCCTTTGAGGCGGTGGGGCAGTACAGTGCCGGTCGCATTGATGAAGTGCGACTGATGTCGGTGGAGCGCAATGCCTGCCCGGGGGCGGGGTCCTGCGGGGGCATGTATACGGCCAACACCATGTCGTCGGCCTTTGAGGCCATGGGCATGAGCCTGATGTATTCCTCGACGATGGCGGCGGAAGATCCTGAAAAAGCCGAGAATACCGCCCTGGCCGGAAAGGTGCTGGTGGAGGCGATTCGCAACAATATTCGCCCCCGCGACATCATCACCCGCCAGTCGATTGAAAACGCGATCGCGGTGATCATGGCCGTCGGCGGCTCGACCAATGCAGTTTTACACTTTCTGGCGATCGCCCATGCCGCCGGAGTTGACCTGACCCTGGATGATTTTGAAACCATTCGGGCCCGGGTGCCCGTGCTGTGCGATCTCAAACCCTCTGGTCGCTATGTCGCCACCGATTTGCACCAAGCGGGCGGCATTCCCCAGGTGATGAAAATGCTGTTGAACCACGGCCTGATCCACGGCGATTGCCTCACCATTGCTGGCGATACCATTGCCGAGCGCTTGCAGTCCGTTCCCGACGAGCCCCGCGCCGACCAGGATGTCATTCGCCCCTGGGATCACCCCATGTACGCGACGGGACACCTGGCCATCTTGAAGGGCAACCTGGCCACCGAAGGCGCGGTCGCTAAGATCACCGGCATCAAAAAATCCCAAATTACCGGCCCCGCCCGGGTGTTTGATTCGGAAGAAGCCTGCCTCGACGCGATTTTAGCTGGCCAGATCGTGGCCGGAGACGTGATCGTCATTCGCTACGAAGGCCCCAAAGGCGGCCCGGGCATGCGGGAAATGCTGGCTCCCACCTCCGCCATCATTGGGGCTGGCCTCGGCGATGCCGTGGGGTTAATCACCGATGGCCGGTTTTCGGGCGGCACCTACGGCATGGTGGTGGGCCATGTGGCCCCCGAAGCCTATGTGGGCGGCGCGATCGCCCTAGTCCACGAAGGCGACTCTATCACCATTGATGCCACCGCCCGTTTGTTGCAGCTCAACGTGGCTGACGAAGAGTTGCAGCGTCGCCGTGCCCAGTGGCAAAAGCCTAACCCTCGCTATACCTCCGGCGTTCTGGCGAAATATGCCACCCTGGTTTCTACTAGCAGCCTAGGGGCCGTCACTGACCTCAACGTGTCGCCGTGATCGAGCCAGGGTAGGGGTGGGCCATCCGAATCGGCGGGTTCATTTGAATTAGATTTCAATGGCCAGGTCGGTCGCGTCGGTGAGCAGACTCATGACTACTGGGGTGGCCCAGGGAGCAAGGATGGGATCTACCACAGCACAGCAGAACTCAGCAGCAAGCGGCCCGTCTGGCCTGGGGATAGCTTACCGGTAAGCGGCTAAAACCAAAGTTCTCTGGCAACCGTAGCGGGCGATCGTTCCCAAGAGAACGCAGAGCTGCCTGGTTCGCTATCTGCTGCGTAGATTGTCGGCGACCAAAGCTATCGCCATAACAACCGAATTTAGCGATGCTGACATGCTTTCGGTTGCCCCCGTTAGAATGCAGGAAATGATTAATTGGACTCTCTAAATATGCAGGGTACCTGCCACTGTGAGCGTGTCACCTGGGTACTTAACACTGCCCCAAAATCTGTCACGGCGTGTAACTGCACTATTTGCCGCCGCTATGGTGTTCTCTGGGCTTATGGCTATATCGGTCATGACATCCACATAGCTGGCGAAACGGCCAGTTATCGCAGGAGCGACGGTGGGGCAATCGATTTTCATTTCTGCAGAAATTGCGGTTGCGTTACCCACTATGTGGCTACGAGGGCTGGTGAGGATGGGAGGCACTGGACTGCTGTTAATCTACGTCTCACTGAGCCAGAGTTAATAGCCCATCTGCCGATTGACCATTTCGATGACCTCAATAGCTTCGATGACTTACCGCGCGACGGCCGTTGCGTTTCGGATATGTGGTTTTGAGATCTACTGCGTCTGCTCGAACCAGTTGGTGCTTGGTAGAGGAAGTTCAGGCTATAGTAACCCGGCCGTCCGGGGTAGAGGTGTTGCTGTCACCCCATATCCCCGCGCTGCTGCTCACCGAAACCCCTGGAATCGGGTCGCCCGCCTGCCTAGAACGCCGGTACAGAAACCGGGTTTTTAGCCATACTGTACCGATGCTCTAGGCCAGCTCGCTAAAGACATAGACCATCGCCACCATGGCCAGCACCGTCACAATGGTGCCCGCAACCTCGACCCAGCCCGGGGTGCGGCGATGGGCAGGCCGCAGCCAAAAATTAAGCCACCGCACGATGCGCGGCATCACAATCAGAGTAAAGATGCAGGTGGTGATCAGATTGTTGGCCAGCATGGCGCTGGCCGGGTCCCAATCCTCAAACACCTCCAGGCGCTCCAGAATGAAGCCCTGCACCATGATGATCGGGTACAGCCCCAGCACCACCGCCAGGATTTCCTTCCAGGCTGGGGGGCCAAGGCCCGTCAGCTCTGCCCCCGACTGCTCACTAAACCAGCCTTCTAGGCCAGTTTCAAAGGACTTAAACTTGTAGGATTTGAAGATGTCTCGCCCCGTCTCTAGCAGTCGATCGCGATCGCTCGATTGCAGCCACTGCTTCAGCTGATTGGGCTGCTCAAAGTGCAGCACCGTGTACCACTTGAGGCAGTCGTCTGGCAAGGCCAGGGGCCGGTGGCGATCGGCCCGCACAAAGCCGTCAAACCTTCGCGCCGACCCCACCATGCGCCAATGCCAACCGCGAAACGCCCAGCTTTTGCCCTTGGGGACGATGTACTCAATCACCACGCTGGGCGCTGATGAATCACGGGTTTTGTCGGCTAGCCATTGGCGACCCAGGTGCTGAGCGGTGGTCAACCGCTGGCGCAGCTGATGGCCTAAACGACTCAGATGTTCTCTCACCGAACTCTGTAGAACCATGGCAGCGGGGCAACGGGGTAAATCTGGGGTGTATTCAGTATACATAGGGGGCTTGGGGGATGGTCTCACCCGCGTCTAAAGTCTATCTCAGGCAGGATGGCCCAGTTGGCTTTCAGCGGACGCTCTGGTCAACACCCTAAAGCTCGCCGGAGCGTCATCCCTGCCGCCAGTGATGTATCCTCCCTGCTGTTTGACCTGGGTGAGGTGGGCGATCGCCCCCGCCGTAATCGGCTCTCCCGCCACCACCGCTGGGATACCGGGCGGATATGCTGAGATTGTGTCGGCACTAATGCGCCCTACAGCTGTGCTGACTGCAACGGTTTCGGTGGTCGCAAAGAAGGCCTCACGGGGTGATACTGCCGGTATCAAATATTCTGTCTCCTCCGGCAGGAAGGACTGCGCTAAATCGCCGACAGCCTGCGGCACAGCTCGTTGCTGAGGGGCCTGCTCGGCCAGCACCTCAAAGCCTGCAATGCAGCGCTGGATATCCTCTCGACTATTGCCCAGGCTGACGATAAAGGTCAGGTGCCGCAGCTCTGGCAGTTCGGCGGTGACTCCCAACTCTCCATGGAGTATCTCATCCGCTGCCAATCCGGTTAGCCCCAGGTGCGACACATCGACCGTCAGCCGAGTCAGATCCAAATCGCTAACGCTGGGGCAAGCCTTCGCCGCCGGTTGATCAATCACCCGCAGATTGGGGATGGTCGCCAGCGCCGATCGCAGGTGCTGAGCTAAAGCCAGGGTGTCCGTTAACAAGGCCTTGCCCGCGATCGCCATCTGCTGGCGGGCGGCATCGAGCGAGGCCAGCAGCAGCGAGTTAGGGCTGGTGGATTGGGTCAGCTGGAGGGCCGCTTGCAGGCGATCGGGGTCAATTCGGCTGCCGCTGGTGTGCAACATCGCCGCCTGACTCAGCGCCCCCAGCACCTTGTGGGTCGATTGCACCACCAGGTCGGCCCCCAGGGCCAGGGCCGGGGTGGGCAGGTCGGGGTGAAAGGCGAAGTGCGGCCCGTGGGCCTCATCCACGAGCAGGGGTATGCCGTGGGCGTGGACGAGGGCGGCGATCGCCCCCAGATCTGAACAAATGCCGTGGTAGGTGGGCGACACCAGCAGCACCGCACGGCTGTCGGGATAATCGGCCAGGGCGGCGGCGATCGTCTCGGCCCTGACCCCCAGCACTAACCCCAGTTCTGGGCTGTAATCGGGAGTCACAAAAATCGGCATCGCCCCCGCCAACACCAGCCCCGCGATCACCGAGCGGTGGGCATTGCGGGGCACGATGATTTTGTCGCCGGGGCCGCAGGTGGCGAGCATGGCTGCCTCGATGCCGCAGGTCGAGCCATTGGCGAGAAAGTAGGTGCGATCGGCCCCAAATGCTGCCGCTGCTAACTCCTGCGCCTCCCGAATGACGCCCTCTGGGGCAAACAGATTATCTAACTCGGGTAGCTCCGGCAAGTCCGCCGCCAGAGCCCTCTCTCCCAATAGCGCCTTGAGCCGACTGGATGCCCCCTGCCCCCGCTTGTGGCCCGGCGCATAGAACGCCGCGTGGGGACGGCGGCTACTGGTTTGCAATGCGGAGATAATCGGCGTCTGGGTCTGATCGAGCATGGCCCTGCAAAATGTTTGGCGATCGAGCTACCTAGAAAATCCTTGCATTACAAGGTACATCACGAAGATCTATCAACTCCTTGTTAGAACGTGAAAACTTTTACTGTATACGACAGGCTTTCGGCGTCATCCCTGTCAGTTGCCGAAATTTACGGCCCAAATGGCTGTGGCTGTTAAAACTGCACTCAAGGGCGATCGCCCCAAACGCTACCCCGATAATTCTCAGCATTTGAGAGGGAGATTATACTGAATACGTCTACCTAATCACTTATATCGGGGTATTGGGCTGACGAATTTCCACCTATACACCCATATAGGGAATATAGGCCGATGTATTTCCACCTATATACCCATATAGGGGAGTTAGGTGGAATGTTTCCCTCTAAATAAGAGTTAGGCGTTGCTATGCTCCTCTCATGAACGAAAACCAAATCATGGAGTCTCTGCAATACATCAGTCCAGTTAGTGTGCGCGTACTCACTCCCGCCGATGCCGAGGCATACCGCTCCGTTCGTCTGCGTGCGCTTCACGAACAACCGCCTGCTTTCGGTTCGCTCCCCGAAGTCGAGCCAAACCTCTCCGAGACTGCCGCGAGACTTGCGGAAAGCGATGAGCGTTGCTTCTTTGGAGCATTTCAAGGCGAGCAACTCATCGGCATCATCCGGCTTTCTCGCTATTCAGCACCCAACGAGAAGCATCGTGCTTATCTTGCGGGTCTCTATGTCCTGCCTCCATTTCGTCGCCACGGTTGTGGACAGGCGCTTGTCCGCGAGGTGTTGAGTCGGGCAGCGAACGCTCCAGGCATCAGGAGGGTCAATCTAACTGTCGTGACCCAACAAAAGGCGGCAATCCGCCTTTATCAGTCGTTCGGGTTCCGCATTTACGGCACTGAACCGGAGACCTTTTCGAGAGATGGACAGTTTTACGACGAGCACCTGATGACCTTGGAACTCAACTCTGGCAATGACCGCAACGCCTAACAACCGTGTTGGAGCGGATTTACTCAAGCCCTTGGTGCATTGCAAACTTTTCTGGTAACCGCTCAACACGAACGTTAGCCTGCTGTGCGCTATGTTGTTTCGGCAGAAGAACTAGAATGCTCAACATGACTGAACACAGCGTATGGCGAATTTCGTTGGCTCACAAAATCGATCCTGCTTTCACTGCTAACCCTAAGGTCGAAGCATGTTTCGTATTTGGCTCGGCAGCATTAGGGATTTCAGACCAGTATTCAGACCTTGAACTAGCCTTTATCTGGTCATACCTGCCGTCCGTCGAAGAATTGCGAGCCACAGCACAAAATGTTGGTGTCAACGGATGGGAAATTGAGCCGTATGGGGAAGCGAAACAGGCGTGGCTGGAGCAGTTCTATATGAACGGTATGAAAGTCGAAGCAGGTCACTGGGCGAGAGAGACGATAGATAACGTCGTGATTGATGTTGTTGAACAGTATGATGTATCGCAAAACGGGCTTTTGTTTGAGAAGCAAGCGATCGCGTCTCATCTTCAACGCGCAGTGGTTCTTCACGGCAAAGACATCATCAAACAGTGGCAAAATCAACTTTCTCCTTATCCTGAAGAACTTGCTGTTGCAATGGTTCAAAAGCATCTGAAATTCCGACCATTTGATGGTCAACACATCTTGACCGACCGCTGTGAGATCCCGATGCTGTACGAAAATAACTGTGCCATTGTGCGATGGCTTCTCAACATGCTGTTCGGGCTAAACCGCATTTATCATCCCGGTTTCAAGTGGACCCGTTACTTTGTGGAAGAAATGAACATCAAACCGTCTGATTTTTTTGCGCGGTTGGAGCGAGTTTTTCAATCTGATGCTGCAAGCGGAACCCGTGAGTTGCGACAACTCGCGGACGAAACGTTCGACCTTGTAGAGCAGTGCTTACCGCAAGTTGACCTCAAGCAGCAACGTGAAACGTTCAATCGGCTTTATCCGAGGTGGAAGTTGCCTGTTAATGGTTAACTTAACATCCATCAATAACAGGCTAACAATCCGCTTGCACACCGACCGTATAGAGATAGATGGTTGAGTCCGAGAGGCTACTAGCGGCGGGTGAAGCGGGTCGTTAGCTGGCTCCGCATCGAGTCCTTGCACTCGTCCTTGAAGGTCATCAGCGATGGGCTAGGATCAATACGGTGTCCGTCTAAGCTATTCATTCAGTCCAGGGAATACATCACAAATGACCTTTGCAGAATCTCGTAGTGATACCGTTCCAGTGCAGCTTCCCAATGGGGCTGTCGTAAAGGTTGAGGTGTCCAGTACGGGGCGGGAAGATGTGGGGTTTGATGTGAAGCAGTTTCAGCCCGTTGCCGATGCAATTGAGGGGGTAGTGCAGATGATTGCCGCTCCGATCCAGAAGGTGAAACCCAAGAAGGCGACGGTGAAATTTGGCATGGAACTGGCGCTTGAATCTGGGCAATTGACGGCAGTGATTGTAAAAGGTTCTGGCAAAGGAAATTTAGAGATTACCCTGGAATGGGAAGCACCGACAAAGGAGTAAGCCTTGCCCCCGCTAGAGGATCTGCTGCAACAGTGTACGGTCAAGATCACTGTCCCCGGTGGTTGGGGGACGGGATTTTTTGTGGCACCGGGGTTGATTTTGACCTGTGCCCATGTGGTACGAAAAGCGGCTGATTCGCAGGTCACTGTTTCCTATCCAGCGTGGCAGCAACCTCTGTCGGCGATTGTAAAGGCGAAAGCAGACGATGGTAAAACGCTCGACTTGGCTCTCGTTGAACTCTCTGAGCCGTCGTTTGATCATCCTTGTGTCCTGCTGGATGAGGAGCCAGTTGCGATCGGTCAAACCCTGTATAGCTATGGCTATTTAGAGTCCTATACCAATGCGGCTCCCGTGCGCCCAGTTAATGAAGGGTTGACGGGAGACACGCCACCCCTACTCAAACTGCAAGGCGCACAAATTGAGAAAGGGATTAGTGGTGCGGCATTGCTTAACCTCAAGTCAGAGAAGGTTTGCGGCATGGTCAAGGAAACCCGTGCTGCTGGGTTTGATTTGGGCGGTGGGGCGATTCCAACCCGTGTGATTCTGGAGCAGTTTCCTGAGCTGCGGGAGCTTCAGCAGCAGTTTCATGGGGGCGACCCTTGCGGTAACGGCAAAGCCGCGCGCCGCTGGTTAAACCTGATTACGCAACCTGAAATTGATTTTCAGCCCTACTTGAATTCCATCGTCACCACCTACGTAAAGTGGCAGCAATATTACACGCTGACCCATGCGGAAGGCAAGCAACGGCAGGTGGAGGAATCAGCACCCCCGACGTTTGATTTTGGGTTTGACTTTGGGTTGATGGTGCAGACAGTGCTAAAGGAGGAGCGCGAACAACCGCAGCAAGAGAAGCCAGCGAAAGAAAGGGTCGAACGATTTTCGGTATTAGATGGCTTGCGGAAGTACGCCCTGGCGCAGAAGCCGGAGCCTGTGCTGTTGGTTGGGCGACCGGGTTCGGGCAAGTCTACTGCCTTGGCAAAGTTACTGTTGGAAGAGGCGATAGCCCAGAAATCGGAGGCTTTTAAACCCTCCAACTTTTCGCCTTCGCCTCATGTCCCGATCCTGGTGGAACTGCGGTATTGGCAGGGTTCTCTCTCTGACCTGATTCACAATGCCATTACTCGGCACGACCTGGCGCTCAAAGCTGTGCCTCTGGAACGGTTGCTGACCAATGCTTTGCTTCTGTTTGATGGGGTGAATGAGTTGCCTTCGTATGAGGCGCAAACTGAACTGAGCGCCTTTCGCCATAACCACCCCAACCTACCGATGATCTTCACCACGCGGGATTTGAGCCTGGGGGGAGATTTGGGGATTGAGCGCAAGCTGGAGATGTTGCCGCTGACAGAACCGCAGATGCAAGCATTCGTCCGGGCGTATATTCCAGAGCAGGCAGAGGCGATGCTGCGGCAACTCAAGGATCGGTTGAGAGAGTTTGGGCAAACACCGCTGCTGCTGTGGATGCTGTGCGAAGTGTTTCAACAGGCTCCTAATCACCAATTGCCCTCAAATCTGGGTGGTGTTTTTCAAGCCTTTACCCAGATGTATGAAACAAGCAGTGTTCGTAAACACGAAGTTGCCCTGCTGAAAGGCGATGTAAGACCCCTGAGCGATCGCCGCCTGTGGAAAAAAGCGTTGATGGCGATCGCAGCCATCATGATGCAGGGAAAAACACCCGTTGATTTTCGAGTGGCAATTCACCGAGATGAAGCCGAAAGAGAACTCAATAGAATTTTCCCAACCGAGACATTCCCAGTTCGAGACATTTTGGATGACTTGCTTAAGTACCACTTGCTGCAAAATCGCAGCGCTGATCAAATTGAATTTCGCCACCAATTGCTTCAGGAATATTACGCGGCGGAATACTTGCTTCGACTGTTGCCAAACATGACCGATGACCAACTGAAGCAAGATTACCTCAACTACCTGAAGTGGACAGAACCTCTGGCGTTGATGTTGGCGCTGGTGGATAGTGAAGCGCAGGCCATACGGGTGGTGCAATATGCGTTACAGGTGGATTTGAGGTTGGGAGCACGGTTGGCAGGCGAGGTGAGTCCAGCATTCCAGCAGCAAACCATCCAGTTTGTTGAAGCTTTGAAAGTGCCAACTTGGTTGAAGGTTCAACTTCTGGAAGAGACACAATCGGCATTTAGTATTACGGGTTTGCTCGAAGCGATTGAAGATTCAGACTTCAATGTGCGTAGGAGTGCGACTGGGGCGTTAGGGAAACTGAATTCTGAGGAGGCAATTCCAGGTTTACTCAAAGCGCTCGAAGATTCAGACTTCAATGTGCATGAGAACGCAGCTAAGGCTTTAGGAAAGCTGGGTTCCGAGAAGGCGATTCCAGGTTTGCTCAAAGCGCTTGAAGATTCAAATCTCAATGTTGCTAGAAGTGCAGCTCAGGTATTAGGGGAACTGGGTTTCGATGCCGCAGTTCCAGGACTCCTCAACGCGATCAAAGGTTCAGACTATGATATGTGCTTGAGTGCGGCTGGGGCATTAGAGAACCTGGGTTCCGATGCGGCAATTCTGGGGCTGCTCAACACGCTCGAATCTCCAAACCGCTATGATCGCGGGATTGCGGCTGTGGCCTTAGGGGAACTGGGTTTCGATGCCGCAGTTCCAGGACTCCTCAACGCGATCGAACATTTAGAAGATTATGAGGTGCGTAGGAGTGCGGCTCAGGTGTTAGGGAGACTGGGTTCCGATGCCGCAATAACATGGATGTTCAAAGCGATTGAACATCCACACTCCTATGTTTTCTGGAGAGCGGCTGAGGCATTGGGAAACCTAGGTTCCGAGGCTGCGGTGCCAGGGCTGCTCAACGCGCTCGAATGTCCACACGCCGAGGTGCGTAGGAGTGCGGCTGAGGCGTTGGGGAAACTGGGTTTCGAGGCTGCAATTCCAGGATTGCTCAACGTGATCAAAGATTCAAACGACTCTGTGCGTAGGAGCGTGGTTGGGGCGTTAGAGAAACTGGGTTCTGAGGCTGCAATTCCAGGACTCCTCAAGGCGCTCGAAGATTCAAACGATTCTGTGCGTAGGAGTGCGATTGGGGCGTTGGGGAAACTGGGTTCTGAGGCTGCAATTCCAGGACTCCTCAAGGCGCTCGAAGATTCAAACGATTCTGTGCGTAGGAGTGCGATTGGGGCGTTGGGGAAACTGGGTTCTGAGGCTGCAATTCCAGGACTGCTCAACGCGTTTAAAGATTCAAACGATTCTGTGCGTAGGAGTGTGGCTGAGGCGTTGGGGAAACTAGGTTGCAAGGCTGCGATTCCGAGTCTAATCGATGCCCTCAAAGATTCAAACGTCTCTGTGCGTGGGAATGCGGCTGGGGCATTAGGTAAACTGGGGTCTGAAGCTGCAATTCCAGGACTCCTCAAGGCGCTCGAAGATTCAAATGGCTCTGCGCGTGGAAGTAGTGCGGCTGAGGCGTTGGGGAAACTGGGGTTCGAGTCCGCGATTCCTGGGCTGCTCAAAGCGCTCGAATGTCCACACGCCGAAGTGCGTAGGAGTGCGGCTGGGGCGTTGGGAACGCTGGGTTCTGAGGCTGCAATTCCAGGACTGCTCGAAGCGCTCGAAGATTCAGATTACTCTGTGCGCAGGAGTGCGGCTGGGGCGTTGGGGAAACTGGGTTCTGAGGCTGCAATTCCAGGACTGCTCAACGCGCTCGAAGATTCAGATTACTCTGTGCGCAGGAGTGCGACTGAAGCGTTAAGCAACCTCGCCAAGAAGCACCCAGAAGCCTCGGCATCCCACCTGCCTCACCTTGTTCGCTTAACTCCCACGACGGCGGGGCCACATTCCGATCTCGTTATCCTTGAGATTCAAGGTAACTGCAAGTTCTACAACTACGAAATCTTTCAGACCCATCTAGCCGCGCATGAAGCTGAGCGCCAAACCTGCCCAAATAGCGATAGCAACGCTATTACCATACAAACTCTGGAGAGATTAACCATCATGACCGATCAAGCCCCGATCTTCAACCAGCAACACGCTACTATTGGCGTGAACTATGCGGCTGAAGGCAGCACCATAGAATTTACTCAGCACACCAGTTCTTCCGAGCAAATTTTTGAGATTCTACTCACCGACTACCAGCAATTTATTCAGCAACTCCAGCAGAAATATCCCAACTTGGCAGACCCAACCACCGTTCCACAAATTATCGAAGTTGAAGCAAAACTCATCGAAGCTCAAGATCAAGAGCGCTGGCAAAATTTTCTCAACCTTAAACGACTTTGGAACGGCAGTAAGAAAGCAGGCATCAAAGTTGGCGAACACTTTGCCGAAAACAATGTCTGGGCAAAAGGTGCGGTCGCATTTCTCGAAGGTGTCAGCGAAGATGCGAAATAACAATCATTCAACTCAACGGGCTCAAAACCATGCAAATTACCATCGACCTGCCTGATAACCTAGCCCTTACAGAAGCAGACCTGCGCCGAGAAATGGCGATCGCGCTCTTTCAGCAAAACTATGTCAGTCTTGGTAGAGCCAGCAAAATTGCCGGAATTTACATTACGGACTTTCAAAAACTGCTGGCAGATCGCGGTATCTGTGTTCACTACGATGTGGAAGACCTTGAGCAGGATGTTCAGCACCTGCGCGATCGGGGTTGGCTATGATCGTTGTCAGCGATACTTCTGCCCTTTCAAATCTTGCCCTTGTTCATCACCTTTGGTTGCTAGAAGCCATTTACCAAACGGTGATCATTCCTGACGTGGTTGCCAACGAACTGGCAGCAGCCAGCAATCCCACTATCTCAGCCGTTCTCCAACTGACCTGGATTCAAACCCAATCCCTCACCAACTCTCAACTTGCTGACCAACTACAACAAGACCAGGGACTGGATGCTGGAGAGGCCCATGCTATTGCACTAGCACTTGAGCTACAAGCCGACGACCTACTCATTGATGAAAGATTGGGACGACAAGAAGCTATTCGGCTTGGGCTTTCTATCATTGGTATTCTGGGTATTTTGCTCGTGGCTAAACAAAGGAGCCTCATCCCTCAAGTTCAACCCATCATGGATGCCTTGATCAACCAGGCTGGCTTTCGCATTAGCCCCCAGCTATATCAGCGTATCTTAGTCCTTGCTCAAGAGCCTTAGTATTGGTGAAGGATAAGCCGAGATAGTCTGTGGAGAAAGCCAGCTAACACTGCGTGGCAGATGACGGACGAAAGCTGCTGGTGTCGAGTTCAAGGTGATCTGCCGCCGCACAACTTCACCGTTACCCCGCTGGAATGGAGAAAATTCTATGCAAAAAATCGTCCCTTGTTTGTGGTTCAACGGTGATGCCGAGGCAGCGGCTGAGTTCTATGTCTCGCTGCTGCCAGATTCGCGCATCGACCGTACTGAACCAATGCTCTAGCCGCCCCACTCATCGCCCCTCCTGGAGAAACCCAGAGGCTGAAACGCTATAGTCTGAAAGGACAATCTGGAGAGTATCCCATGGCCAAAGTCACCTGGAACGGCGTTGTACTCGCTGAGAGCGACGCCTGCGAAGTCGTGGAAGGCAACCAATACTTCCCCCCCGACTCGCTGAATATGGACTACTTCAAGCCCATTAGCAAAACCACCGGCTGCCCCTGGAAAGGCACCGCCAGCTACTACGACATCGTGGTCGACGGCGAAACCAATGCCGGGGCCGCCTGGTACTATGCTGAGCCCAAGCCTGCCGCCAGCAACATTAAGGGTTACGTGGCGTTTTATCGGAACAAGGTAACGGTAGAGGCCTAAACCGGCGTAGGGGCACAGCAGTGCTGTGCCCCTACCATTACCTAGGCCTTCTTCAGCCAGCTAAACATCGCCCGCAGATCCTTACCCACTTCTTCGATCGGGTGCTCGGCTTCGCGGCGGCGCATGGCGGTGAACCCGGCATTGCCCGACTGGCTTTCGAGCACAAATTCGCGGGCAAATTGCCCGGTCTGAATTTCCTTCAGCACCCGGCGCATTTCGGCCCGGGTTTCGTCGGTGATGATGCGGGGGCCACGGGTGTAGTCGCCGTACTCGGCGGTGTTGGAGATGCTGTCGCGCATTTTGGCCAGACCGCCCTCGACCACCAGATCCACAATCAGCTTGACTTCGTGGAGGCACTCAAAGTAGGCCAGCTCCGGCTGGTAGCCCGCGTTGACCAGGGTTTCAAAGCCCGACTTGATCAGCTCGCTGAGGCCGCCGCAGAGCACCACCTGCTCACCGAACAGGTCGGTCTCGGTCTCTTCTCTAAAGGTGGTTTCGAGAATGCCGGCGCGGGTGCCGCCGATGCCCTTGGCGTAGGCCATGGCGCGATCGCGGGCCTGACCCGTGGCATCTTGATAGACGGCAAACAGACAGGGCACCCCCTGGCCCTCCTGGTAGGTGCGGCGCACCAAGTGACCGGGGCCCTTGGGGGCCACCATCACCACATCCACATCGCTAGGAGGCACGATCTGACCGAAGTTGATGTTAAAGCCGTGGGCAAACAGCAGCACGTTGCCCGCTGTCAGATTGGGGGCGATCGCTTCTTTATAAATCGTGCGCTGCACCTCATCGGGCAGCAAAATCATCACCCAGTCGGCCAGCTTGACGGCATCGGCCACGGGCTTCACCGTCAGCCCCTCGGCCTCGGCCTTAGCGGTGGAGCGACTGCCTTCGTAGAGACCCACAATCACGTTGACGCCGCTGTCTTTGAGGTTGAGGGCGTGGGCATGGCCCTGGGAGCCATAGCCGATAATGGCCACGGTTTTGCCGTTGAGCAAATCTAAATTGGCGTCACTGTCGTAATACATGCGGGCCATGGGGTTCTCCTTGAAGTGGACGAGCGGTGGTGTTTTGGTCGCAAGCTCTTGATTCTATCAAACTAGGGGTGGCAAGCCCAAATGCTCTGACTGTGTCAAGTTACTTAAAGTGGGCAAAGGGTTTAGCGGCAAGTCTCCCGTGGGGCAGGCTGTAATCGCTGCGACAAAAAAATGGTGCAGTAGACTTCGCAATCTGCAATCATCGGTCAAAATAGAAGTTCAGCTCCGATTGATTCCCCTGCTGCTAACGGCTTAATCTGGCAGAGATCCGCTAGCGGGTGCCTCCGCAAAGCGATGCACCCTGCGGCTGACTCCCCCCCCTACCCATCCACTCCCCTACCCATCCACCCTTCCCTCCGTCCCATGGCACAGTCCCCCATCTCCACCGCCACCACGATGACCGGCGCGCAAATTCGCCAGACATTTCTGGAGTTTTACGCGGCGCGGGGCCATGCCATTAAACCCAGCGCCTCGCTGGTGCCGGAAGACCCCACGGTGCTGCTCACCATTGCGGGCATGTTACCCTTCAAGCCGATCTTTTTGGGGCAGCGTCCGGCGGATGTGGATCGGGCCACCACCTCCCAGAAATGCATTCGCACCAACGACATCGAGAACGTGGGTCGCACGGCGCGGCACCACACCTTCTTTGAGATGCTGGGCAACTTTAGCTTTGGCGACTATTTCAAAGAGCAGGCGATCGCCTGGGCCTGGGAACTCTCTACCGAGGTGTTTAAGCTACCGCCCGATCGCCTGGTGGTGAGCGTGTTTCGCGAAGACGACGATGCCTTTGCCATCTGGCGCGACCAGATCGGCATCCCCGCCCACCGCATTCAGCGCATGGATGAGGCCGACAACTTCTGGACCTCTGGCCCCACCGGCCCCTGCGGCCCCTGCTCTGAGATCTACTACGACTTTCACCCCGAGCTGGGCGACGACCACATCGACCTGGAGGATGACTCGCGCTTTATCGAGTTCTACAACCTGGTGTTTATGCAGTACAACCGGGATGCTGAGGGCAGCCTCACCCCGCTGCAAAAGCAGAACATCGACACCGGCCTGGGCCTGGAGCGCATGGCCCAGATTTTGCAGCAGGTGCCCAACAACTACGAAACCGACCTGATTTTGCCGATCATTCAAACGGCGGCAGACTTGGCCGGGTTGAACTATAGCCAGTGCGATGAAAAAACTAAGGTCTCGCTGAAGGTGATTGGCGATCACGTGCGGGCCGTGGTTCATATGATTGCCGACGGCATTACCGCCGCCAATGTGGGCCGGGGCTACATTCTGCGGCGCTTGATTCGTCGGGTGGTGCGCCACGGGCGGCTGATCGGCATTGAGGGGGCCTTCACCAGTAAGGTGGCGGAGACGGCGATTCAGTTGGCGGCAGAGCCCTTCCCCAATACGCGCCAGCGCCAGGCTACCATCCAAGCCGAGCTCGATCGCGAAGAGGCTCGCTTTTTGGAGACCCTGGAACGGGGCGAAAAGCTGCTGACCGACATTCTTCAGCGCGAGAGCCAGTCTCAGACAAGGCAAATTGCGGGGGCCGATGCCTTTGTGCTCTACGACACCTACGGGTTTCCCCTGGAGTTGACCCAGGAAATCGCCGAGGAGCAGGGGCTGACGGTGGATGTAGCCGGGTTTGAAACGGCGATGGAGGCCCAGCGCCAGCGCTCCAAAGACGCTCACGAAACCATTGACCTGACGGTGCAGGGCAGTCTCGACAGTCTGGCCGAGCGCATTCACTCGACGGCGTTTTTGGGCTACCAAGACACCAGCAGCACCAGCCAGGTGGAAGCGCTGCTGGTCGGCGGTGAGTCGGTGGCGGCGATCGCCCCTGGGCAGGAGGTGCAGGTAGTGCTCAACCAGACGCCCTTCTACGCTGAGTCGGGCGGTCAAGTGGGCGATCGCGGCTATTTGTCGGGCGACGATGTCGTCATTCGGGTTCACGATGTCAAAAAAGACGGTGATTTCTTCGTCCACTTTGGTCGGGTCGAGCGGGGAACGCTGGCGGTCGGCGATCAGGTCACGGCCCAGATCGATCGCACCTGTCGTCGCCGGGCCCAGGCCAACCACACCGCCACCCACCTGCTCCAGGCGGCGCTAAAAAAGCTGGTCGATCCCGATATCTCCCAGGCGGGCTCGCTGGTAGACTTCGATCGCCTGCGGTTTGACTTCAACTGCCCCCGCCCCCTCACCGCCGAAGAAGTGCAGCAGGTCGAAGAACAGGTCAATGCCTGGATCGCCGAAGGTCACCAGGCGGATGTGGACGTGATGCCCCTCGATCAGGCCAGGGCTAAGGGGGCGGTCGCCATGTTTGGCGAAAAGTATGGCGCTGAGGTGCGAGTGATCGACTTCCCCGGCGTGTCGATGGAGCTGTGTGGCGGCACCCACGTCAGCAACACCGCCGAGATTGGCCTGTTCAAGATCATTTCTGAGGCCGGGGTAGCCGCCGGGGTACGCCGCATTGAGGCGGTAGCTGGCCCCGCCGTGCTGGAATACCTGAACGTGCGCGATGCCGTGGTGCGCGATCTGAGCGATCGCTTCAAGGCCAAGCCGGAGGAGTTAACCGAGCGCGTCACTACCCTGCAAACCGATCTCAAGACCGCCCAAAAAGAGCTGGATGCCCTCAAGTCTGAGCTGGCGGTGCTCAAGTCGGATCAGCTTTTAGCCGGGGCCGAAGCGGTGGGTGCGCTCAAGGTGATCGTGGCTGAGCTAGAAGGCGTCAGCGCCGAAGCCCTCAAGACCGCCGCCGAGCGTCTGCTGCAAAAACTGGGGGCCGGGGCGGTGGTGTTGGGCTCGGTCCCCGAACCCGAGAAGGTCAGCCTGGTAGCAGCCTTTAGCCCCGAGGTAATCGAGCAAAAGCTCCAGGCGGGTAAGTTCATCGGCGGCATCGCCAAAATCTGCGGTGGTGGTGGCGGTGGGCGACCCCACCTGGCCCAGGCGGGCGGGCGTGATGCCAGCAAGCTGCCGGAGGCGCTGGAGAGCGCTAGAGAGCAGTTGATCGAGGCGCTAGGTTAGCTCTTTAAGAGTATCTGGCTTATTGCTCTACCTCTGAAGATACAAGGGGTATAGCATGCTATGCCCCTACAAACTGGGGGTATTCAGGCAGGATTTGGGATTACAGGTTATTTACCCCCAGCAACATCGATCAACGTCCCGGTTGTATAGGAAGCCTCGGTCGATAATAGCCATAGCACCGCCCTGGCCACCTCAATCGCTTGACCACCCCGCTGCATGGGCACAGCGGCTTTGATCCGCTCAAGCCGATGGGGCTCGCCACCGCTGGCATGAATCTCGGTATCAATAAACCCGGGCCGCACGGCATTCACCCGAATCCCTGCTTCGGCTACTTCCTTGGCCAGACCCAGGGTCAGGGTATCGATCGCACCCTTAGAGGCCGCATAGTCAACATACTCACCGGGGGAACCCAGCCGCGCCGCCACCGATGACACATTGACGATCGCACCGCCGTTGCCACCGTGCTTCGTCGACATCCGCTTCACCGCTTCTCGGGCACAGAGAAAACTGCCTACCACGTTGGTCGCCAGGACGCGATGCAGCCGGGCCGCATCCATATGCTCCACCCGCATCTGCTGCTCTAAAATGCCCGCGTTATTCACCAGGGCGGTCACGGTACCCAGCCGTTGATCGACGGTTTCAAACAAATGGATAACGTCTTGCTCAACGGCCACATCTGCCGCCACGGCGATCGCGCGCGCCCCGACCTGGGTAATCGCATCGACAACCGCCTGGGCCGCCATTTGGTGATGCCGATAGTTAACGCAAACGGCATAGTCTCGCTCAGCAGCCAGCCGCGCGGTGGCCGCTCCAATGCCGCGCCCGCCGCCGGTAATCACGATGACGTTTCCCATGGCTGTGCATTCTCACTTATAAGGTTTGGGGTCAACCGGGGTGGCATCGGCGCGGATTTTGGCAAAAGCTTGGCTTTCAAATCGTTGGCGTATGGCCCGATGCCAAGGGGCCAGGGCAACCAGACATCATCCTAGCCAAGTCACGGCAGTCAGGATTGTGAACTGGAACAGGTTGCCCAAGCTCAATGCTCGTCGCCGTCGTAAATCCACATGGGCTGGGTTTGGCCCGCTCGGGTAAACCCACACTTTTCATAGAATGCGATCGCCTCTCCATCCGCCACCAGCATCTGCATCTGCATGTCGGCATAGCGCTGCTTCAACCGGGTCATGATCTGGTGGCCAATGCCCTGGCCCTGATAGGCCGGGGCCACCAGCAAATGGGGATAGTAGACCACCAAAAACCCATCCGAAATCTCGCTGTTGAACCAGTCCTGGGACCCGGTGGCCAGCCAGGGGCCGAGCACGGCGGCGATCACGCCCCCGGCAATCACCCAGGAAATGGCCTGGGAGCGCCAGGCGTCATCGGCCACATCGGCGGCGGCAAAGCGGTAGTAGCTAACGAAACTGTTGGCTACCCCCAAGCACCCCATGGCCAGGGTAAATAGCCAAAAGTGGGCGATCGCCAGGCTGTAGATGGCAATGCCGCCGCCGCCGATGCCGATCAGCGTTCCCACTAAAAACCCGTTGCGCCGCCCAAGGCGCTGCATCAGCAGCGACGCCGGAATCGTCGTCGCCATGGTCGCGATCTGGCGTACCGCCAGGGGTAGCGTGGCCAGGGCTTTATCGGTCGCCAGGGCGTAGCCAATCAGCGCCGCCGTGGTGATTAAGACGGTGTTGGTAGTCATGGCCAGGGCCTGGCAAAGGGCCAGCACGGCAACCTGAAATCTCGCAGCAGTCATCATCAAAGGGCTTAAAAAACCTGGGCCTAGCACGGCAGTCCAATTTGAACGATTCAAGCGGTGCATGGTTGCTGCTGAAATATATCCACCGTTCTGGATCGCTTGGCTCCCTAGCTCCCCTTGTATGTTGAGAGAGAAGTAGTGCTAGACCGTATCCCCTAGGCACGTGATCGTCATAGTCCGTGGAGCAGCGAGGGTCGGCCCTACGATTCATCCTCTGAGAACTCGAAAAATCGCCTG
>NZ_JADEWX010000117.1 GCF_015207395.1 Nodosilinea sp. LEGE 07088 | reverse complement strand
TGCAGCAGCTCGACCAGTTCCTTGCAGTCGAGGGCGCGCTCCCAGGGGGCGACTGGGGCGATCGCAACCAACGCCAGCTGGCCAATCTGATGCTTAAGCTGCTGGCTAAAGGTAAACGTATCTGGCCCCTTGGGAGGAGCCTCGCCCAAGTGCAGCCGCGCCGCCTGGGGATGCCAGGAAATCGTTAGCCACCGCCGCCGATCCAGGGTTCTCAGACCCAGGGTCAGAGTAGTTGGGTCGAGTTGCACCACATTTTCGCAGCGAGCAGGTATCCAATTGGCTACCAGACTGTGATGCAGGGCCATGAGCGTTGTAAAGTCAACCGGCTGCACGGTGAGTAACTCCAGATGAAACAATTAGGGGCAGACGGTGATAGTCGGTTAACCCTGGGGACTAGTCCGTTTAAGGAGCTAAGAACTAACGCCTAGGGCCTCTTTAGGCTGAGAGATGTAGCCTAGGGAACTAAACCGCCAAGAATCTGAAAATTTGCCGGATATTAACCCGCAGCGCCAGATAGATTCGTTAATATGACATCAGGCCTAGTCTGGATTTTGATCCAGATTCACTTGTCAAAAAAGCTTTGGGGTTTCTAATCGGTCAGGGATCAGCCTGACCTTGCTATCAAACCTTGCTGTTGTTGCCTCCTTTATGGTTATGGACATTAAGCTCATCAATATCGGCTTTGGCAACATCGTATCGGCCAATCGAGTGATTGCCATCGTCAGCCCTGAGTCGGCCCCGATTAAACGCATTATTACCGATGCCCGAGAACGAGGGCAGCTGGTGGATGCCACCTATGGCCGTCGCACCCGCGCTGTGATCATTACTGACTCAGGCCACACCATTCTCTCGGCGATTCAGCCTGAGACTGTGGCCCATCGCTTTGTCAGCGGTAAGGATGCCGATGCCAAGGGGTAGGTGAGCCAGGAAATCAGGTCGGTGGAAATCGGCAAGTTGATCACTTTCTTCGCTGACCGACGCGCTGACCTTTGCCTGGTGGCTATCATCACCTCCCCCGCTACACCCAATTGGTAGACTACTACCAGGCCGTTACCCAAAATGTTCCATGTCTGCTGATCGCCCCGACTCGATTGAGAAAATTGTGGCCCGCTTTCAAAAGGCCTCTGACCCTAAGCGCCGTTACGAACAATTGCTGTGGTTTGCCAAGAAACTCGAGCCGCTGCCCGAAGAGTATAAAACTCCTGAGAACAAGGTGCCCGGTTGCGTATCCCAGGTGTTTGTGGTGGCCGATCTCGTAGATGGCATCGTGATCTATCAAGCCGACTCCGACGCCCAGATTACCAAAGGGTTGGTAGCCCTGCTGATTAAAGCACTCAACGGCCTCACTCCCGAAGAGATTAGCCACCTCAGCCCTGATTTCATCAAAGACACTCAGCTCGACGTCAGCCTGACTCCGTCGCGGGCCAACGGCTTTTACAATATCTTCAAGACTATGCAACAAAAAGCCCAGGGACTATTAGACGGATCTGCATCAGAGGCTCTGCTTAACTAGAGTGGATGGTGAGCTCAATTGCGATCGCCCCAAAAGCACTGACTTGAAGGTGAGGGCTTGCCAGCCTACTGCCAAACTTTGGTAGACTTTGGGGTGCGATTTAGCTCTGATTATTTGGCTGCGCAAGCGTCCCTTTCGCCCCTGGTTGAACCTGAATTATTCTATGGCTGAGTATAGTATTTTTACCTCTGAGTCGGTGTCTGAAGGGCATCCCGACAAAATGGCCGATCAGATTTCTGATGCCGTCCTAGATGCCATTCTTGGCGAAGATCTCCATGCCCGCGTGGCGGTCGAAACCCTCGTCAAAACCGGCATGGCTATTATTGCCGGCGAGGTGCGCACTAACACCTACGTCGATCTAGAAGACATCGTCCGCAATGTGATTTTAGGCATCGGTTATGACAGCTCCGACGTAGGCTTTGACGGAGCCTCCTGCGCCGTTCTCAATGCCATTGGTAAGCAGTCGTCTGACATCGCGATTGGGGTTGATGCTGCCACCAATAAAGATCTGGGTGCTGGCGACCAGGGGCTGATGTTTGGCTACGCCACCAATGAAACCGACACCCTCATGCCCGCGCCTATCTACTACTCTCACCGGCTGGTAGAGCGGCAGGCCTATCTACGCAAAAAGGGAGTACTACCCTGGCTACGCCCCGACGCCAAAAGTCAGGTTACCCTCCGCTACGACGGCCAGCACCCGGTGGCCGTAGAGGCCGTGGTGCTCTCTACCCAGCACGACCCCGATATCTCCCAAGCCGATATCCGCGAAGCGGTGATGGAGGAAATTATTAAGCCGGTGCTGCCAAATGAATGGCTCCATGCCGCGACCCAGTACCACATCAACCCCACCGGACAGTTTATTATCGGTGGCCCTGTGGGTGACTGCGGCCTCACAGGGCGCAAGATTATTGTCGATACCTACGGCGGCATGGCTCGTCATGGCGGTGGTGCCTTCTCGGGCAAAGACCCCACCAAGGTCGACCGCTCAGCAGCCTATGCCGGTCGCTATGTCGCCAAGAATATTGTGGCGGCAGGCCTGGCCGCGCGGTGCGAAATCCAAGTTTCCTATGCCATTGGGGTTGCCCAGCCGACGTCGATCTCAATTAACACCTTTGGCACCGGCAAAATTGCCGACAGCGCCATTGTTGCCCTCGTCCGAGAACATTTTGACCTACGTCCTCAGGGCCTGATCGACATGCTTGACCTGCGTCGCCCCATCTATCAGCAGACCGCAGCCTATGGTCACTTTGGGCGTGAGCTGCCTGACTTCACCTGGGAGAAAACTGATAAAGTCGCTGGCCTGAAAGCCGCACTGTAGTTGATAGCCTCAAATCTGGTGGGCTGCCAGCAACGACATATCCCAGACTAATGCTTTGTTGGTCTGGGATATGTCGTTGTTGGTTAGTTGATGATGGTGGTCTGGTGGGGCAGCGCCTCTACGTTGCTGTGTTCGCCCTCTAGCGCCTTCCCAGTTTCGCTTTGGGTGCCTTGGGTAGAATCGATGGCACCTTCTGACCGCCGCCGGTTGTTCAGCAGCTCTTGGAGCGGGTCGCGCTTTTCTTCTGAGGTGTGAATTTGAATATTGGGCCCCGATCGCGCCAAACGAATAATAATGCCATCGTCTACAGGCACCTCGGTAATGCGCCGACCGTCTAAGTAAGTGCCGTTGGTGCCAATGCTCTTAACGGCCCAACCCGAGTCAGTGCGATGGATCTCGACGTGGTGGCGAGATACAACAGCGCTGTAGAGAACGACGTCATTGTCGGTTGAACGACCGATGCGAACCACAGTTTCTTGGTCGAAAGACCAATTTTGTACCGGGGTTTTATGGAGGGGGTGTAGCAGCGATAGGGTGATCACATTACTCAATCAAAAACGATCCCTACTAGTTACCAACAATTTATAATAAGAGACTCTGGTAGCCCTAGACCCGTGTCTAGACTTGGCGATCGCGGTATATTAAAAAACCATCTGACTAGATGATAGTCCAGGTGGGGGACAAGTTCAGAGGGGAGAAACCCCCTAGATAGTCTCCTCTGGCTGGGATAATGGCTGAGGCAGATTGAGATCGCCGACAGCCGACTGGTCCAGCAGCCACTTCAGCGCTCCGTGGGGACGCACGAGACGCGATGGAAAAGCGAGATCGTCGGCCTCGGCAGCAAAAACCTGGGCGAGGGCTGTCTGCTTATCGGCCCCCGCTACTAAAAATATGACCCGACGACTACGGTTGATCAAGGGTACCGTGAACGTAATACGCGGGTCGGAGCCTTTGTTACCAACGGTAACGAGGCGATCGCTCACGGTGAGCGCCTCGGTGTGGGGAAACAGTGAGGCGGTGTGGCCATCGTCACCCATGCCCAACAAAATGAGATCAAATTCGGGCACTTCGTCGGGAGATATACCTTGCAACCTGCCGAAGATTGCCCTGACCATCGTTTCGTACTGGCTGGCCGAAGCGGACGGATCGCCTTCTAGCGTGGGGGTGATCAGAATATGATCGAGAGGAATCGGCACCCGGTCGAGCCATGCGGCCTTCGCCATGCCTGCATTACTGTCGGGGTGATTGACGGGAACGTAGCGTTCGTCGCCCCAGAAAACATAGATTTTCTCCCAGGGGAGGTCTTGTTTGGCCAGGCCACTGTAGAGCGGTTTGGGGGTACTACCGCCTGCTAACGCCAGGGTGCAGTAGCCCTGGTTGGCAACTGTACTGCGAATAGTCTCGACAACCAGGGTCAACCCGCGCTCTACCAGCGCGGGCTTGTCGGGCAAAATCTCCAGCATTGGCGCAGGCATAGGTACATTCCACCAGTGATGGCTCGGCATGTCGTACTGGATGACGATTTTGCCGGGCTTGTCATAGAGCAGACTAGCTCAGTTCTGCCCGCAACCCTGGCGGCTTAAGCTTTACTTTCAAAGCCAGGCACTCTATGCGGTTCAGCGGCTGGTTGACAAGCTGCCCAAAACCTTGAAAGCTTACGGTTAGCCCTGTACCCTCCGCCGGTGTTTTGGCCCCATGCAACTGACTCCTCAGGAAAAAGACAAACTATTGATTTTTACCGCTGCTCTGGTGGCTGAACGCCGCAAAGACCGAGGCCTAAAGCTTAACCACCCAGAGGCAGTGGCCTACATCTCGGCGGCTATTTTGGAGGGAGCGCGGGATGGCCGCACGGTGGCTGAGCTGATGAGCTACGGAACGACGCTGCTCGGCCGCTCTGAGGTCATGGATGGGGTGCCCGAGATGATTCATGAGGTGCAGGTAGAGGCTACGTTTCCCGATGGCACCAAGCTGGTGACCGTTCACGATCCGATTCGCTAGGGCGACCCATGACCATGTCTGCCGCTAACCCATCACCTGACGATATGGCTCTCGATACTGGGGCGACTGAGGCCGTGCTGGCGGCGCTGGTGGCTCAGCTGGATGCCTACGTGTTCCCGGCGGTGGCAGAAAAAATTCAGCATGATATCGAGCAGCGTTTGGAGGCGGGGGGGTATAGCGATATTACCGGTGGGCAGCAGCTGGCCGATACGCTCACGGCTCAGCTTCAGCAGCTCAGTGGCGATCGCAATCTGCGCTTGCATTTTAGTCCGGCTCCGTTGCCCCACCTCGAAGTTGCTGCCGAGCCGACTGCCGAGGAACTAGAGCGCCAATACCAGGCCAGCCGCCGCCGCAACTTCGACCTCAACCGAGTCGAGCGCCTGGCTGGAAATATTGGCTATATTCAGATGTTTAGCTTTGAGCCCCCGGAGTTTGTCGGCGATGCCCTAGCCGCGGCCATGACTCTGGTGGCCCACACTGAGGCGCTGATTTTTGACCTGCGCCATAGCCAGGGCGGTTCGCCATCGACGGTGGCCCTGCTGTGCAGCTACCTGTTTGCAGCCCATCCCCCGATTCACCTGAACGACCTGTACTGGAGTGAAACCGACGCCACCCACCAGTGGTGGACGGTGCCCTACGTGCCGGGGCAGCGCTATCTCGACAAGCCTGTATTTGTGCTTACCAGCCCCGAGACAGTCTCGGCGGCAGAGGAGTTTGCCTACAACCTGCAAGCCCTGAAGCGGGCAGCGGTAGTAGGTGAAACGACCCGTGGCGGGGCTAACCCAGGGCGCGGCTTTCGCCTGCACGACCACTTCTGGGTGTTTATGCCCACCGGGCAGGCGATCAACCCCATCACCGGCAGCAATTGGGATGGCACAGGGGTGATTCCCAACGTCAAGGTGCCGATGGAAACGGCCTTCGACACGGCCCACCTGATGGCCCTTAACCATCTGCTAGAGCACGGGGCCGAAGGCGTTGCCAAACGCGAGTTAGAGCAAACCCTGCCCCGGGTAGAGCGGTCGCTCCAGCAAAAACGCCAAGATTTGATTGCTAACTTAGGAGGCTCTCGATGATTCCTGGAGAACTGTTGCCCGCCGAGGGTGAGATTGAGCTCAATGCCGGTAAGCCAACCGTGACCCTGGTGGTGGCCAATACGGGCGATCGCCCGATTCAGGTCGGGTCCCACTTTCACTTTTTTGAGGTCAACGCCGCGCTCAGCTTTGAGCGCGACCAGGCCCGCGGCATGCGGCTCGATATCCCGGCCGGTACCGCCGTGCGCTTTGAGCCGGGAGATGAACGCGATGTCACCCTGGTACCGCTGGCCGGAGAACGGCGGGTCTACGGGTTCAACGCCAGGGTAGAAGGGGCACTGTAGAAACCCGCCTCCCATGAAGCTTCACTATCATATGAGAAGGTTCTAGTTCCCTCCTGGGAGGGGTTGGGGTGGGTTAGTTCAGACATGGAAAGCCAGCCTACCCCGCCCTCTGAGCACCCCTTCCAGGAGGGGATTGTTTGCGCTGTTACTAAGCCCTCCCCATGCCCACTCCTCGTCTGCTGATCATTGGCCTCGACTGCATGGCCCCCGATCTGGTGTTTGACCAGTGGCGGCAAGACTTGCCCAACCTCAGCCGACTGATAGAGGGCGGCAGCTACGGACGGCTAGAGAGCAGCATTCCCGCGATTACGGTGCCCGCCTGGAGCTGCATGATGACCGGGCGCGACCCCGGTGAACTGGGGATCTACGGGTTTCGAAACCGGCGCGATCGCGACTATCATTCCATGGCCATCTCCGACGGGCGGGCGGTCAAGTTTCCCCGTCTGTGGGATATTCTCGGCGAGGCGGGCTGGATGGTAGCGGCCCTCAGCGTGCCCGGCAGCTCACCGCCCTACCCGGTGAACGGCTCCCTGGTCTCCTGCTTTCTCACCCCCAGTACCGAGGTGCCCTTTACCCACCCGCCGGAGCTGGGCGAGCAGATCACAGCCTGGATGCCCGACTTCATGCTGGATGTACCCAACTTTCGCTCCGACGAAAAGGCCCGCATTCTCGACAACCTCTACAGCCTCTGCGACCAGCGCTTTACCCTGGCAGAAAAGCTGATCGGCCGTGACGGCCCCGACTTTTTGATGCTGGTGGATATGGGCGTCGACCGCATCCACCACGCCTTCTGGAAGCCGATGGATCCGCGCCATCCCCAGTACGAGCCCGACTCGCCCTTTGCTAGCGCTATCCACGACTACTACGTGCATGTGGACAAGCGGGTGGGCGACCTGCTGAAGGTCTGCGACCCCGATACCGCCGTGCTGGTAGTGTCGGACCACGGCGCTCAGCCCTTGATGGGGGGCATCTGCATCAACGAATGGCTGATTGCCAACGGCTACCTCACGCTTAAGGAACCGCCCACCGAGGTGCTGCCCCTTGATCAGGTCGAGGTGGACTGGGCGCAAACCCAGGTGTGGGGGGCCGGGGGCTACTACGCCCGCATTTTTCTCAATGTGAAGGGGCGTGAACCCCAGGGCACGGTGGCCATGGCCGACTACGAAGCCCTGCGGGATGAACTGGCGGCAAAGCTGGCCCAGCTTGAGGATCCTAACGGCAACCCGCTACCAGTGAAGGTGTTTAAGCCCCAGGAGATCTACCAAAAAGTGCGGGGTCGGGCCCCGGATCTGATTGTGTATTTTGACGATCTGGCCTGGCGATCGGTCGGTAGCGTGGGCATCAACGGCCTCTACACCGTCGAAAACGACACCGGCCCCGACGACGCTAACCACGCCCCGTTAGGCCTGATGATTTTTCATGACCCCGCTGCACCTAAGGGCGGGCAGGTGCTCGAAGGAGCGCAGCTCTACGATATTTTGCCGACTGTACTGCACCGCTATGGCATTGGGGCTCCTGCGGGGCTGCGAGGAAAAGTTCTAGCAGTCTAGGATTAGTTTGATTTCTGTCAGCTAATGGTTTGGGATAGGGTTTGCCGATGGCTTTGCATCTCTCTCAAGCGGTTGAGGCTTATCGTGCTTAGGCCTTGCCTGAAATCTGATTCGGGGTCAGCACGGGAAGAGATGCTTAAATTCGGACTATTTTTTGATTTTGCACCTTCACCCGTTTGCTAAGAGATATCGCCTGCGGTATTGCACCGAGCTAATTTCGCGCCGCGAGTTGACTATGATTGCAGGGTCGTTTACTGCTTTGGAACGCTACCATGGCTGCTATCTCTGCCCAGCCCTTTGACTACCCGCTGCCCGCTACCCTGTCTCAGGCGGCATTGGTCATCATCGATATGCAGCGCGACTTTCTAGAGCCGGGGGGCTTTGGCGATGCCCTGGGTAACGATGTGGGGTTGCTGCGGGCGATCGTCCCCACCTTGCAGCAGTTGCTAGCGGCCTTTCGATCGCTAGAGTTACCCATCTTTCAAACCACCGAGAGCCACCGATCCGACCTGGCCGACTGCCCTCCTTCCAAGCGTCTGCGGGGTAACCCAGCGCTCAAAATTGGTGACCCTGGCCCCATGGGCCGCATTCTGATTGAGGGAGAACCGGGCAATGCCATCATCCCCGAGCTGGCTCCACTGCCGGGAGAAACGGTGATTACTAAACCCGGCAAGGGCGCGTTTTACAACACCAACCTGGAGTTTTTGCTCAAAACCCACGACATCACTCACTTGATTATTACCGGGGTGACCACCGAAGTCTGTGTGCAGACCACTATGCGCGAGGCCAACGATCGCGGCTACGAGTGCCTGCTGGTGGAAGACGCTACCGAGAGCTACTTTCCTGAATTTAAGCAGGCCACCCTAGAGATGGTGCGGGCTCAGGGTGGTATTGTCGGCTGGACGGCGACGGCAGAGCAGGTGATGGCTGGCTTGAAGCAGGTGAAGGGAGCGTAGCGTGGGTCACCAAAATTCGCTGGGCTGAGTACAGATGGCCCAGGGTGACCCAGGCTACGGAGCAGATCAATCCTGCACGACTTTGCCCCAAATGCGGCGGTAGATTTTTTCTAGCTCGACCCAGACAAATAGCAGGGTACTGAAGCCAAAGCAAATCACCAGCTCGAAGGGGTTGAGCAGCTGGGTGCCAAAGAATTCGCGCAGGGGCGTGACGTAGATCAGCATCAGCTGTAGCACAAAGGTGAGAATCACCGAGGCCAGCACAAAGGGGTTGGAGAAGGGCGACATCTCGATTGCCAGACGGGTGTTAGATCGAACGGCGATCGCATGGCCCATCTGGGCCAGACAGAGGGTGGTGAATACCATCGTTTTCCAGCGATCGGGGTCGCCGTCCTGTTGTGACCAGTGGTAGGCCCACACCATCATCGTCACGGTGATGACGGCAAATACCACCCCAATGCGCAGCATGTAGGCTCCCAGCCCGCGGGCAAAAATGCCTTCGTTGGGGTCGTGGGGCGGGCGTTTCATGACGTCGGGTTCGGCGGGCTCTACCGCCAGGGCTAAGGCCGGAAAGCCGTCGGTGACCAGATTCATCCACAGAATCTGGAGGGGCGTCAGGGGCACATCTAAAATCGGCAAAATCAGTGGCGACAGGGCAATGGTCAGCAGTTCGCCAATATTGGAGCCGAGAATGTACTTCACGAAGCGACGAATGTTGGTATAGACCACCCGCCCCTCTTCGGTGGCAGCGACGATGGTGGCAAAGTTGTCGTCGAGCAGCACCATGTCGCTGGCTTCTTTGCTCACGTCGGTGCCGGTAATGCCCATGGCAATACCAATTTCAGCTTGCTTGAGGGCGGGGGCATCGTTGACGCCATCGCCGGTCATGGCCACGATCTGGTGGTCTTTTTGCAGGGCCTGCACAATCCGCAGCTTGTGCTCGGGCGATACCCGGGCGTAGATGTTGACGGTTTTAACGACGTCCTCTAGCTCGGATTGGGGCATTTTTTCTAGCTCGGCGCCGCTGATCGCCTGGGCTTGGCCGTCGTCGATGCCCAAATCCTGGGCGATCGCCATGGCGGTGAGCTGGTGGTCGCCGGTAATCATCATCGGGCGAATCCCTGCTGCCCGGCAGCGCTGCACCGCCAGTCGCACCTCGGGGCGGAGGGCGTCGATCATGCCTACCAGGCCCAGCCAGACCAGGTCTTGTTCGGCGGTTTCAGCATCGCCTTCGGTGGGCACCGCGCTGAGGGGGCGGTAGGCAAACCCCAGCACTCGCAAGCCCTGACCAGCCATTTCGGCATTGTCGGCTAGAATGCGCGATCGCACCGCTACGGTCAGGGACACGGGCTCGGTGCCCTCTAGCCCCTGACTACAGCCCTGTAGCAGCATCTCGGGCGACCCCTTAGCCAGCAGTAGGTAGGGGGCCTGACTCATGCCCTGGGGTAGAGTCAGGTCGGTTCCCAGGGCCTCAACACCTTTAAACACAACGCTCATGCGCTTACGTTCTGACGAAAAGGGAAACTCTACGACCCGCTGGAGTGCGTGGCTCAACCGATGGCGATCGAGGCCCCCCTTGCTGGCCATCACCACCAGCGCTCCCTCCGTAGGGTCACCCATGATCGCCCATTCGCCAGCTTCTTTTTGCAGGACAGCATCGTTGCACAGCAGACCATCCAGCAGTAGCAACCCGGCGTCGGCCTGTTGGCGAGGGTCGAGGGGCTGACCCTGGTGCAAAAAGTCGCCCTCGGGGGCGTAGCCCCCGCCCGTTACCTTGAGCTCGTGGGCGAGAGTGCGCACCTGCTGTACCACCATCTTGTTTTGAGTCAGGGTACCAGTTTTGTCGGAACAGATGGTCGTGACTGAGCCCAGGGTCTCGACAGCGGGCAGGCGACGAATCAGGGCTTGGCGGCGCACCATGCGCTGGGTGCCAATGGCCAGGGTGACGGTAATCACCGCTGGCAACCCCTCGGGCACTACGGCTACGGCCATACTGAGGGCGACTTCCAGCAGCCGCTCAAAGGCTCCCCAGCCGCCAAAGATAACGCCGCCGCCTACCACCAGGGCGACCAGGGTCAGAGAGCCGGTGACTAGCACGTTGCCGAGCTGGGTCATGCGCTGCTGGAGCGGGGTCGGCTCGGTTTCGACCTCCTGGAGCATGGCGGCGATGCGGCCCAGTTCAGTCGTCATACCGGTGTGGGTCACCAGCACTCGCCCTCGCCCCTGGGTCACCTCGGTGCCAGCAAAGACTAGATTTTTGCGCTCAGCCAGGGCGGTTTCGGCGGGTAGGGTAATGGTGGCCTGCTTATTGACCCCCTGGGCTTCGCCCGTCAGGGCCGACTCGCGCAGCTGTAGGTTTGCGGCCTCGATCAGGCGACCGTCGGCGGCGACTTGGTTCCCGGCTTCGATTAGTAGAATGTCGCCGGGCACCAGGTCCTGGGAGGGCACCTCCTGGAGCCGGTCGTTGCGCTGCACTAGCACATTGGGTGAGGCCAACTGCTTGAGAGCGGCCAGAGCTTTTTCAGCCCGGCTTTCTTGCAGGTAGCCCAGCACGCCATTGAGAATGACGATCGCAGCGATCGCGATCGCATCCTTAGGGAATTCCTGGTTGCGCATCGACAGCACCGCCGATACAATCGCCACCGCCATCAGCATCAGTAGCATGATATTGGTGAACTGGTCGAGCAAAATGCGCCACGGTGAGCGACCCCCGGTCTCTTCTAGCTCGTTGGGGCCGTGCTGCTGGCGGCGATCGATCACGGCCTGGGAGCTCAGGCCGGTCTCGGCGTTGCTTCCCAGATCCCCCAGGGCTTGCTCAATACCTACTGTGTACCAGGCTGGGGTGGCTGAGTTAGAGGTGCTCGAAAGATCATTCATGCCACGCTACCGGCTACCGTTGGACTGATTGGATGGATTGGATCTATCGCTTTAATGGTATAGCGTTGACCAGGGCTACGGAGCGGAGCAGGGAGAGTGATTTTGGCACAGATTGCTAGGGCGTACCGAATGCTGAGGCAGAGCCTGGAGGCTGGGCGGCTATGGTGGCGATGGCTGGCTTTAGCCCTGCTGCCGCTGCTGCTCAGTGGCTGCCTACGCTACGACCTCACCCTGCGCTTCGATCACCACACCCACGGCCAGATCTCCCAGACCATTGCCCTCAGCGAGCGCGGGGCGGCCCTGGCCAACCCCACCCTGACCCCTTGGCTGGAGGAGTTGGAGCGGCGATCGCGCCCTTTTCGCGGGCAGCTCAATCACCGTACCGACACCGCTACCCTGACGATTCCCTTCAGCACTGCCGCCGATCTAGTCGATCGATTTGAGCAAATTTTTGTCGATCAGCCCGACGGTACCCCCTCTTCTGCCGTGGATGCGACCTACCTGCGCCTACCCGGCTGGGAGGCTATTCCCGTCACCCTAAAGATAGAGCAGACCAGCTGGGGATTGGCCAGCTTCACCCACCTCACCTACTGCCTCGATTTGAGCAGTCTCCCCACCAGCGGGGAGACTCTGACTGATGCCGCTCCCTGGGCCGATCTGCGCCTGCGCCTTCAGGTGCCCTGGGGTCTCGCCCAGGTCTCGCCTAGGGCGACTCCGCCCATCAGCCAAGATGCCGCTGGGGCGACCTGGCAACTCCAGCCCGGGCAGACGATCGATATCGATGTCGCCTTTTGGCTACCCAATGCGGTGGGCCTCGGCACCCTGGGCATTGTGGCCCTGGTATTGGCGGGCTACGGTCTCCGCTACCGCCTGTTTAAGCCCAAATCTGACCGACCGCTGCGATCGCCCTAACCTCCTCGCCCCAATCTCCGCCAATCTCCCCCACGCCCCATCTCCCCTACCCTTTCCCAAAAACCTTTGGCCAAAGTTAAAGTTTGCCTGGTTAATATAGACCTATCAATTTGACCTAATGGTGGGAGGCCCAGAGCCATGCGGCAGATAAATTTCGTGGTTATTTTTGTAATTGCCCTAGCCCTGGTGCTATTTGGCATTGAGAATACTGAGCCGGTGATCATTCATATCGCTCCGGGCATAGATGTCGAATCTCCCCTCTGCGTGGAGCTGATCATGGCCATGGGCATTGGGGCTGTGTTTGCCTGGGTGTTTAGCGTCTGGGCCCAGGTACAGGGCTATATGTCCTTCGGCAAGCAAATGCAGCAGCGAGAGTTGCGCATTGAGCAGCTCGAAAAAGATGTGGAACGCTACCAGGTCGAACTCGAAGAGCAAAGCCTGATGCTGCCCGCTGCCCAGGAAGAGGGCGAAGCCTTGGCTTAGAGCATGCCATCTAAAAAACATTCCGATTAGTGCCGCGAACTCGGCCCAGCTAGCCGGTCGTGGTGAAACTCCGGATAGGTATTGAGCTGGAACACTCTTAGGCAGGTAAATAAATAGGCGGGTAAACAGAGTAGGGAACTGGCTATGATGCCTAAAGAGACTAAAAACCTAGCCCCCAAACTTGCCTCTCGATTTCTAGGAGGGGCGGCGCTAGGAGCTGTACTAGTTGCGCTTCCCTTGACCTACAGCTCACCGCTGGGGCTAGATGGCATGCTGATGGCTAAGGTCAGTTTTGTGGTGGTGGTCTGCGGGCTCATGTCTATGGTTTGGGGAGCAAAATTGATCAATGCCGTGATGGAGGCGTTAGCCAAAACCGGCCTTTGAGCTATCATGGGCCGATTCGTCCGGCGGGCCAGGCGGCGGCAGGTGTCTGGCGGTCTGTTTGTTCCTTCAACAACTTTGCTATGTCGTCGTCCCTGGCTCAAACTGCGATCGCATTTCTCATCGACCTGGCTGAGCAGGGCGAAATTGACCCCTGGGATGTCAAGGTGATCGACGTCATCGATCGCTTTCTGACGCTGCTTAAAACCCAGGCTGAAGCCCTAGCCAGTCAGGGTCGTACCCCCTATGAGGCCAACCTATCTGAGTCGGGTCAAGGCTTTCTCTACGCCTCTATGCTGGTGCTGCTAAAGGCCGACACCATGGTGCGGGCCGAAGCCGAAGCTGAAGCTGAGACCGAAGAGGTCTGGGAGGACGATGTCGCCGAACTAGTGCCGTTGCCCCGTAACCTGGAGCGCCACCTCCACCGCCGGGCCGTGGCCCCCACCCCCCAACGACGACGGGTGACCCTGCACGAGCTGATTCAGCAGCTCGAAACCATGGCTACGGTCATGGCTGACCATACCCCACGTCTGCGGGCCAGGCGGGCTAGGCCCCAGCCCCAGCGCCAGGCCGTGCGTGCGATCGCCCAGCTCGCCCACCAAGAAAACCTCTCCGAAATTGCCGCCGCCCTCGAAGCCTTTCTCGACCAGTACTGGGATGAGCTGGGTGAGGAGCTGCTGTGGATTGACTTCGAGCACCTAATCCGCCAGTGGCCTCAGTTTAAGCCTGCCGATCTCGAAGATAACCACGAGTTTGAGACCCCCCACGCCGAGACCGTGCACGAAAAAGTGGGCGTATTTTGGGGGCTTTTGTTTCTCTCGGCCCAGTCCAAAGTGGAAATGGCCCAAGACAACTTCTATGGCGATCTGCGGGTCAGAAATCTCAACCGTGCTCCCCTCACCGCTGAAGAGACCGAACAGCCAGCATTTGTGTTGCCAGACTAAACCCAGAACGTGGGCACAATAGCTACCGCTGATCGATGTGTCAAACTACTTTAAGGAATTTTAAGGAATCCAGAAGAATGTGAGAAATCTTTGAAGGGCCCTAGCGTTAGACGGTCTTTGCGAAAGGCGCTGTTAGCATGGCCTAGTGCTGTTGCTGCCTGTAGAGGTATTCTGAGGCTTTCCTAGGCAAGCTGGCCTGCTCCATAGAACTAATCTGCTGTACATCTAAATTTTTAAGGACCTGATTTCTATGAAAGCCATGATCTTGGCTGCCGGCAAAGGCACCCGTGTTCGGCCTATCACTTACACCATCCCCAAGCCCATGATTCCGATCATGCAGAAGCCGGTGATGGAGTTTCTGCTAGAGCTGCTGCGCCAGCATGGCTTTGACCAGATTATGGTAAATGTCAGCCACCTGGCCAACGAAATCGAAGGCTACTTCCGCGACGGTCAGCGTTTTGGGGTAGAAATTGCCTACTCCTTTGAGGGCCGCATCGAAGAAAATGGCGAGCTGGTGGGCGACGCCATTGGCTCCGCTGGAGGCATGCGCAAGATCCAAGACTTTTCGCCCTTCTTTGACGACACCTTTGTAGTGCTCTGCGGCGATGCCCTGATCGACCTCGACCTCACCGAGGCCGTCCGCCGCCACCGCGCAAAAGGCTCGATTGCGACCATCATCACTAAGACCGTTCCCCTCAAGCAGGTCCCGAGCTACGGGGTGGTGGTGACCGACGACGAGGGCCGTGTCCAGTCGTTTCAGGAAAAGCCTTCGGTCGAAGAAGCCCTCAGCACCGAAATCAACACTGGCATCTATATTTTTGAGCCCGAGGTGTTTGATTACATTCCCTCCGGCGTCTCCTTTGACATTGGGGGTGACCTGTTACCCAAGCTGGTAGAGGCTAAAGCCCCCTTCTTTGGCATTCCCATGGAGTTTGAGTGGGTCGATATTGGTAAAGTGCCCGACTACTGGCGGGCCATTCAAGATGTACTCACTGGCGTGGTCGATCTGGTCGATATTCCGGGGCAGGAGATTCGCCCCGGCGTCTATGCAGGCCTCAACGTCAAGGCCAACTGGGACAAGATCACTATTGAAGGGCCGGTGTACATCGGTGGTATGGCCCACATCGAAGACGGGGCTACCATCATTGGCCCCAGCGCCATTGGCAACAACTGCTCGATTTGCAGCGGTGCCATCGTCGATAAGAGCGTCATCTTTGAATATTCGCGCATTGGCCCCGGTGTGCGCTTGGTCGATAAGCTGGTATTTGGCCGCTACTGTGTCGATAAGACCGGGGCCTCCATCGACATGAAGGCCGCTGCCCTCGATTGGCTGATCACCGATACTCGGCAGGAGTACCCGATCATGCCGCCGGTAGAGCACCGGGCGATCGCAGAATTGCTGGAGCAGCACATCTAGATTGGCACAAGCACAGGAGTAGCCCTGGGGTTGAATAGCAACCCCAGGGCTTTGCTTTGGTCGCTCACGCTCACCGCCCTACCCGCTTCAAATGGCTAGCGTTTCACAACTCTGCTCTATATCCAGGAGATGCCCGGGGATCGCCACCGCCAGCCAGGAACCTAGTAAAATGTTGTCTCTGATACAACTCCGTCAAGTACTTTTCCCAATTCTTAGAGGGTGCTGTAAAAGCTACAGGTAGCCGCTAGCGAATCGGGTTGAAAGGCAAGCTGCAACGGTTTGTGCGGAGAACTGTATTTCATCTATTTACTGGAGAGAGTTCCACCATGAGCGATCGCAACCATTCTTTTCCTCTATCGCGACGACAGGTCATGCGGGGGCTGTTAGCCACCTCGGCCTTTGGGCTGACCGCTAAGTTTGGCACCGGCTGTGCCCAGTCGTCTGATACCGGGGGCGAGGCTGCAACCGACGGTGCCGCCCCGGAAGAGATGGTGGTGGGCTTTATTTACGTTGGCCCCAAGGACGATTTTGGCTATAACCAGGCCCACGCGGAGGGGGCTGCGGCCATGGTCGCCAATGTGCCCGGCATTCGCCTGGTGGAAGAAGCCAGCGTGCCCGAAACTACCGCGGTGGCCGAGACCATGCGCAGCATGATCGAAATTGATGGGGCCAAGGTGCTGTTTCCCACCTCCTTTGGCTATTTTGACCCTCATATTCTGGCCATGGCCGAGGAGTTTCCCGACGTGCAATTTTTCCATGCGGGGGGGCTCTATCAGGAAGGTGTACATCCCAAAAATGTGGGTAGCTACTTTGGCTACATTGACGAAGCCCAGTATGTGGCGGGCGTAGTGGCCGGGCGCATGAGCAAGTCGGGCAAGCTGGGCTTTGTGGCGGCCAAGCCGATCCCCCAGGTGTTGCGCAACGTCAATAGCTTTACCCTGGGGGCGCGCTCGGTGAACCCGGCGGCGACCACCCAGGTGATCTTTACTGGCGAATGGGCCGAGCCAGTGAAAGAGGCGGAGGCGACCAACAGCATGGCTGACCAGGGCATTGAGGTGATCACCTGCCACGTCGATAGCCCCAAGGTGGTGATGGAAACTGCCGAGCGGCGCGGTGTTTTTACCTCGGGCTACCACGCCGATCAAAGCCCCCTAGCTCCCGAGGGATACCTCACCGGGGCCGAGTGGGATTGGTCAAGTATTTACACCAGTCTGGGCCAAGAGTTCATGGCGGGCAAGACCTTGATGACGGGAGATATTCCCCACATTCTGCGAGGCGGGCTGGCCGATAATTTCTGCAAAATGTCGCCCTACGGCCCAGCGGTTAGTGATGAAGCCAAGGCCGATGGCGATGCGGCGATCGCTGCCATTAAAGCCGGAGAACTGGTGATTTACCAGGGGCCGCTGATGACCAATACCGGCGATGAAGTTATCCCGGCAGGGTCGGAGCTAAAAACCGACGACGTTGAGCTCGAAAAAACCGACTACTTTGTCGAAGGCGTGATTGGTTCCATTAGCTAGGAAATCCCTATGGCGTCTACGACAACTCAAGGACGATTTGCGGGACGATCTTGGCGTGAATCTCTAGAGCCAGTGGTGCTGCCCCTCGGGGCGGTGCTCTCGGCTCTGGTTATATTTGGCGTCTTTTGTGCCCTGGCAGGGGCAAATCCCCTGGCGGTCTACGGCTCGATTTACAAAGCGGCCTTTGGCAGCTGGAGCGCCTGGCAAAATACGCTGATTCGGGCTTCTCCGCTGATGTTGACCGCCCTGTGTACCGCTCTGCCGGCTCGGCTGGGGCTGGTGATTATCGGCAACGAAGGGGCCCTGGTGATGGGTGGTTTAGCGGCAGTGCTGGCGGGTCTGGCCCTGGGCACGAGTCTGCCCGGCGGTCTGGTGCTGCTGGCGATGGCCGTGGCCAGCCTGGTGGCAGGCGGTCTGTGGATTATGCTGGCCGGGGCGCTGCGCCACTACCGGGGGGTGAATGAGACGATCAGCAGCCTGCTGCTGAACTACATTGCGATCGCCCTCATGAGTCACCTGGTGCAGGGGCCGTTGCGCGACCCGGCCTTTGTCAGCAAGCCCTCTAGCTACGAAATTGCCGAGGCGGCCTGGCTAGGCAACCTGCCCGCTACCCGCATTCACTGGGGGTTGATCTACGGCCTGGTGGCTTCGGCCCTGGCCTATATTCTGATTCAACGCACCACTTTTGGTTTCGCCGCGCGCACTGCCGGGGGCAACATTCGCGCTGCCCGTATGGCCGGGTTACCGGTGGGTAAGCTCACCCTGGCGGTGTGCTTTCTAGCGGGTTCCTGCGCCGGGCTGGCGGGCATGGTGGAGGTAGCCGCTGTGCAAAAGCGGCTGAACGAATCGATTGTGTCGAGCTACGGCTATGCGGGGATCTTGGTGGCCTTTGTGGCCCGCCACAACCCCCTGGCAACGGTTTTGGTGTCGGTGCTACTGGGCGGTATTTTGGCCTCGGGGGGTATTTTGCAGCGATCGCACGATCTGCCCGATGCCACGGTGCTGGTCTTTCAGGGTATTGTCTTTCTCTGTGTGCTCTTTAGCGAGTCGCTCTACGGGCGGCTGGCCATTTTCCAACCCCGCGCGGCCCGGCCCGATGGCGCAGTGGCTTCGGTGTAGGCCAGTGGGCGAGCTCCGTAGATGGGCAAAGCGAAGCGTGCCCATCTTCACCAGAAATTTCAGGCCAATTTATAGATAGGTGAAGGGAAATGGCGACAGAAGCGCTGGGCTTATGGGGTGTACCCCTGGGTATCTTGGCCGGTACCTTGCGGGGGAGTGTTCCTTTTTTGCTGGTTAGCCTGGGGGAGTGCCTGACAGAGAAAAGCGGCAAAATCAACCTGGGGTTAGAGGGCACCCTGCTGATGGGGGCCATGAGTGCCTACGCAATTTCCTATCTCTCGTCGGGCACTGTCGGGCCAGCGCTGGCTCCCTGGCTGGGGGTGCTGGCGGCGGGCCTAGCGGGCATGGGGCTGGGGGCAATCCACGGCTGGCTGTCGCAGCAGCCCCGGGTGAATGACGTGGCCGTGGGCATCGCCATGATTATCTTTGGCAGTGGTCTGGCTAATTTTTTCGGCAAGCCCTTTATTCAGCCCCAGGCGCCCCAGTTACCGACGATAGCGATTGGCGGCTGGAGTAGCCTGCCCCAGGTGCAGTCGGCGCTGCAAATTAGTCCGCTGTTTTTGCTGGGGGTGGTGATCGTGCCGCTGATGAGCTGGTTCTTTAAATCAACCCGCTGGGGGCTCTACGTGCGGGCTGTGGGCGACAGCCCCGATGCGGCTTTGGCCATGGGTATTTCGATCTTTTGGGTGCGGATGGCGAGCATTGTGGCGGGCAGCTTTTTGGCGGGCATTGGCGGGGCCAGTCTATCGCTGTTTTACCCCGGCGTATGGACCGAGCGCATCTCCAGCGGCCAGGGCTTAATGGCGGTAGCGCTGGTGATTTTTGCCCGCTGGCAGCCCTGGCAGTGCCTATGGGCGTCGCTGCTTTTTGGCGGGGCCCAGGCGCTGGGGCCCGCGTTTCAGGCGGTGGGCGTAGACTCGTACTACTACCTGTTTAATGCGGCTCCGTATATTTTGACCCTGGTGATAATGATCCTCACCTGCTCGCCCCAGCGAACGCTGGTGGGGGCACCGGGGGCATTGGGCAAAGATAGTTGACACTTTGCCAACGTGGACAGATTCGGCTTTTTGCCTTGAGCTAAGCCGCTTGTTCTTCTTTTACGGTGACCGAGAGTTTTAGCCCTAGTACCGAAAGGCAGAAGTAAGAAGGCAGAAGGCAGAACGGGAACCCCAGGTCTCATAAGGGTTTCCGCGTGAGTAAATAGCTGGGTTATTTCCGCCTCCTTAACGGGTGACAACGTACCTAAAGAGCTTGCTGCATCAGGGATAGAGCATAGAGACCACGCTGAAAATAGCGATGTTTATGGGGTTTGAGCGCTATCAGTTGGAGTGCCCAGTCGGTCCATAACT
>NZ_JADEWX010000116.1 GCF_015207395.1 Nodosilinea sp. LEGE 07088 | reverse complement strand
GAATGGGGGGATGGGGAGATGGGGTCGTCGCTTTCCCCCGTACTTTTTTCCCTATTCCCTATTCCCTGCTCCCTAACCTCCTCCCAGTGGTCTTCGACATGCTCAAACCAGCGATCGCTGTGGGCCTGACACTGATCCACTTCGTCTACGGCAACCAGGCTATTGTCTGGCAGATAGTCCAGCAGAGAAGCGGGTTGGGAGAAGGCCAGCCCTAGCCAGCGACGGGTGCCCTCCGGCAAAATACCGCTCTCTAATCCTTCGGTGGCCGCTGCTGAGAGCAGTCCCTCAAGCTGGCCTTGCTGGCGTAGGTGCTCAATAATCACCGGGCCGTACTGGGTGGGGGTGAGTACCAGCTGGTCGATCGCATCGAGCGATCGCTGGGTCGCCGGGTCAAATTCTCGCAGTCGCTCCAGCTCATCGCCAAACAGCTCTAGCCGCACCGGCAGCTCCGACGCGACGGGATACACATCAATGATGTCGCCCCGCTGCGCCCACTGGCCCTCGGTCTCTACCACCGTGACCCGCTCATAACCAAGGGTTGCTAGGCGCTGGCCCAGCCCCTTGAAGTTGATCTCCTGCTTCAGTTCCAGCCTTAGACAGTAGGGCTCTAGGGCAGAGACCGGCGGCAGGTGGGGCTGCAATGCCCGCTCTGTCGCCACGATCGCAAGCTTGCGACCGGAGGAATCGTCTTCCCCCAGGGCCAGTAGATCGGCCAGCACCTGTAACTGGCCCCAGGTCATTTCAGACTCCTGGTCAAAGGGATCGTAGGGCGACGCCTCGGAGGTGGGGTAGAAATGTACCATATCCCAGGCCATGGCTTCGAGCTGAGTCGCCCAGCGTCCGGCCTCTTCAAGAGTAGCGGTCACCACGAGCAGAGGACGCTGCTGTGCCTGGGCCAAGGCCGAGGCAACTAACCCCTTGGGCAACCGGGAGACGCCGTTGAGCACCAACAAACCCTGCTGATCGAGTTTGCCCAGCAGTTCCCCCGTGAGGGGAGAGCGCTGTAGGGCACAGGTAATCGAAGAGAAAGCCATAGCTGCGTCACAGGGAAATAGAATGCCGAAAATTTTGAAAGCGAAGCCGCCCCTAAACTATTGCAGCCAAGGGATCGACAGTCGGCGATAACAACTCACCTGACGTTTAATCTATTGTAATAATCTCTGACCTATTTACCCATCCCCTATCGTCATTTTTGAGCTGGTAGAACCAAAGCCGCCAGCTACAGCCTTCTATTAGCAGTCAGTTTAGCGATCGCATATCAAGTGCCAATGGAGAACGAGTGCATCCCGGTTTTTCACGTTAGCCCATCCTGCGGGAAGCACTAGGACTGTCTTGCCCCTCAAAGAAATGTAATCTTGCAGACAAATGCAACGAAGTAAAAAGTTAATTTACCCATCGCTTTTCGATAAAAAACACTAGATTTATAATCAGGACAACTCGAGAGATATCTCTGCACTAGTCAACAGCAAAGCTACACTTCGATAGATGTTTTAGCTATTTCGAGAGGGCAGAAAAATGGCGACCGAAAATAATTCAACGCCGTCCCACTACGATCCCCATCTGGTGCCGGCAGAAACCGCTGCTCGAGCTCAGCGCGAAGGTGAAGCATTTGGCCATGTCGAGCATGATCCTCAAGATCCTGAGCAAATTCATACCCGAGATGGGTATACCGTTGACCAAGAAGGGCTGATCAACAACTACGCCGTTGAACCGCCGATGTACATCAATAGCCCAGGGGACTTAAGTGAAATAGAAAAAGCTAACGCTGAGCAACGCGCCCGCGATCGCAAAGCCATGACCGAGTCCCACGATTGGCACCACAAAGGGCCTGGGGTACTCTAACAGAACTGTAGCCTCGCTGCGCCAGCTCCAGCAATGCGTCTCTACAACGTCCTAGGGTTTTCCCTAGAACAGCTGTAACTTAACCCCGACCACTGAGAGCGCGATCGGTCTCACGCTTCTCTTGCTTACGCTTGAGGCTTTCGCGTTTGTCATGGAGCTTTTTGCCCTTGGCCAGGGCAATGGTGGCTTTGACCCAGCCTCGCTGAAGGTAGAGCTTCAGCGGCACCATAGTTAGCCCCTTTTGCTCCACCTTACCGATCAGCTTGCGAATTTCGTCGCGGTGCAGCAGCAGCTTGCGGGCCCGTTTAGCCTCGTGGTTATAGGCCTTGTTGGTCATGGTGTAGGGCGAAATGTGCACATTGTGCAGCCACAATTCCCCATCTCGAATAGAGGCATAGCCATCACGCAGGTTGACTCGCCCCTGGCGAATCGACTTTACCTCTGAGCCCATCAGCTCTAAGCCCGCTTCGTAGGTTTCTAAAATCTCGTACTCATGGCGGGCCTGACGGTTATCGCTGACAATTTTGTATCCATCACTCGAATCGGCCATGGCCTATCCTCACTATTCCACCACCACCCGCCATTCGTGCAGCTCATACTCAACGCAGTGGTTTTGAATCAGCGGGTCGGCAGCCACAATGGCACGAGCCTCATCCAACGACTCAGCCCGAAATAACAGCATACCACCCCCATATTCAGCCCAGTAGCCGGTCTTGGCTTCGTGACCTCGCGCAATCAAGTCTTTGACATAGGCCGCGTGGGCAGGGATGTACTGGTCGAAAACGGGTTTATTAACGATGCCTTTTTCAATTTTAACGAACCAGGGCATGGGGATGCGATCGCACAATAGCCAACACCCTTCAGCCTAGGACAAATCGGCCTGGAGATCTTCCTCACTGCCCAGGTGAGTCGTTTTCACCCAGCGCAGCCGCTTGGGCCGCACCGCTAACCGCATCGCCATCGTGGCAATCACCAGCAGCCAGTGCAACATGTAGAGATTGCCCCACAGGGTCTGTACCCCACTGGCCCAGATCGACCGGGGGCGAGTGCGCCGCAGCCCGCAAAACATGCCCACCATCGATAGGGTCAGCGCCAGGCTTGACACCGGCAAAAACAGCGGCATGCGATGGCGCAACAGGGCCATCATAAAGTCGGGCAGCGCCACCGAGGGCAGACCGTACTGAATCATCCAAAAAGCGGCCATATCGAAGGTTTTGGCCGGCGCTAGGCGCTGCTGAACAATCAGTCGCCAATAGTCCAGGTAGCGCTGGTAGCCCCCTTCAGCCCAGCGATTGCGCTGATGCCACAGCCCCAGAGGCCGCTCAACCCCCTCCTCCCCAACCGCCGGGTGCAATAAAAAGTGAATTTCCCAACCGCTAAAGTGCAAGCGCAGAGTCAAATCCAGGTCGTCAGTGATGGTTGCTTCATTCCAGCCTCCACACTGGGTCAACGCCTCCCGACGTACAAACTGACCGTTACCCCGCAGTTCGCCGAGGCCACCCAGGCTAATGCGCTGCTGCTGAAAGTAGCTGTCGAGGGCCATCTCAGCCTGTTGCCCCCGGGTCCAGAGATTTTTAGCCCGGTTAACCACCGCCTTTTGCATCTGCACGGCCCCCACCTCAGCCTGCTCAAACAGAGGCACAATGTGACGTAGCGCATCTTTGGGCACCCGAGCATCGGCGTCAAATACGCCAATAATGTCACCCATGGTATCGGGCCAGACCTGGTTGAGCGCCCCCGACTTACCACCACTGGCCCCAGCGGGGCGGCGCAGCACTCGCAGCTGCGGATAGCGCAGGGCCAGGGTCTGGAGCCTAGTCGCCGTGCCATCGGTACTGTTGTCGTCAATAATCCAGACATCGTAGCGACAGGTCGGATAATCGAGCTGGCAGAGGGCCGCTACCAAAGGGTCGATCACCGTTTCTTCATTTTTGGCGGCGACCAACAGCGATACATAGGGCCAGGTCTCCCAGCCCTTGGCGGCAGCCCCGCCATCCGAGGTCGTAGCGGGTAACATTTTCAAAGCAGGCAGCGGCCGAGCCAGCAAAATCCTGAGGGCATGGGTCGCGAGAATGACGGTCAACCCAAACACCAACCAACTTCCCCAGGACAGCAGATGCAGCGCGATCGTTGTCCCCCACAGCATACTCAGCGTTAGCGCCGCCTTAGAACGACGACCGGCATAGCCAGGAAAATCGTCGATATCTAGAGCTTCGAGCGGGTGATAAAAGCGTTCAGGAAAATCAGCCATGAACTCAGGTAGGAGGATCAGCACAACAAACCGCGACAGCGGCCAGGAGATCACCATTGGAGAGAATACCTGACTTCAAGCATGCCCCCGGCCTAGGTCTATCATCGTCGATTTTGCGTTTTTTTTGGGTGATACTCTCAGTCCCATCCTTGGGAATGCTACCTTTAGTCCTTTGCGTAATTACCTATCCGGACAGGCTGAGTATCGAGTATCCTAAACAGCTGAACCCGCTACTACCAGCCATCGCCGCCCTCTTAACCGCTTGTTAAAACTTGACCTAAGGCCAGACCCATGAGCTTGACGTTTGAGGCAATTCAGCCCGCAGGAAAGCAAGAAATCAGCGTCTACATGCCCTATTACCAGGGCAGTAAGCGCAACGCGCTCCCCTACGCCATTGCGCTCTATAAGCAGGGCAACTTGGAGGGTGAGCGGCAAATTGAAGCAAGCGATAGCATTGCCTTTCTAGCGACCTGGAATGTGTCCATGCTTCCGGCCGATTTAACCCGCTGTCAAATGCAGTTTGCTAGCGATAGCGATCTGAGCTACGAGATCACCATGGCCACCTTTGAGTTTATAGACTTTCTCTTTGACGTGATTGTGGCGCTGCGGCAAAAGCGCCCGGCCGACTTTTCCCAGAATTTTTACCGCAAGCTACTGCGCTTAGATGAGTAGAGCAGTTAGGGCAAGATAGCGTCAGTCTACAAGTGCTTTCGAGCTGAACCAGAGGTTTGAAGATGACCGATGCTGACAGTCCCTCAGATGGCAGAATAATTGTGTTACTGTCCTACTGATGTAGCCCCGTGTTGGCTGGCATTGCAGAGCCAGAGATGGGTCATTAGGGATCAGTGCATTAGCCCCATGGAGGACTTGCAGCGTGCCCAGTTCAGCAAAACGTTTAGTGATTGGTTCGACCGAGTCGTATAGCGGCAAATCGGCGGTTTTACTGGGTGTTGGTCTCCAACTACAGGCGGCGGGCATGGATATCGGGTTTGGTAAACCCATCGGCAACTCCATCAACGGCGATGGTAGTGATCCAGACCTGGATTTCATTGTTGAAACCCTACATCTACCGGCATCGCGGTACTATCCCCCGTCTATTTCGCTGACCGAAGCTATGATGGCCGAGCAGCTGACTCTCAATGGTCAGGCCTCTACTCACGGCAGTTTACAGCCTTACACTGAGCACCAAGGTGAGGCGCTGGTGCTGCTCGAAGGTCCAGGCAATCTGACTGAGGGGATGTTGCTCAACCTGTCTGTGGCTCACATTGCCGCTGAAATTGATGCGGCGGTATTATTGGTCACTCGATACGATTCACTGCTTTTAGTCGATCGACTGCTGGCCGCTAAGGCTCAGCTTGGCTCTCGGCTCATCGGAGTCATTATCAATGATGTGCCAGAGGATGCGGCGACGGTCTGTAAAGATTTAGTTCGTCCTTTTTTGGAGCATCACGACATTCCGGTGCTGGCACTGCTGCCGCGATCGCCGATTATGCGCAGCATTACCGTGCGCGAGATTGTGTCTCGGCTCAATGCTGAGGTGCTGTGCTGCGCTAACCGGCTTGACCTAATGGTTGAGACGCTCACGATCGGGGCCATGAATGTAAACTCGGCCCTACGCTACTTCCGCAAGGCCACCAATATGGCGGTGGTGACTGGGGGCGATCGCACCGATATTCAGTTTGCAGCCCTTGAAACCTCGACCCAGTGCCTAGTCCTCACGGGTCAAATCCCTCCGTCGCCGGAGATTCTAGAGCGGGCCTCAGACCTAGAGGTGCCCATTGTTTCGGTCGATTCTGACACCCTCTCCACGGTGGAGCGGATCGACGAACTGTTTGGTCAGGTGCGCCTTCATGAGCCCATCAAGGTGCAGTGCATTAAGGGGTTGATCGCTGACCATTTCGATCGCGATCGGCTGCTACAACTGCTAGATCTGGGGTTGCCCGTGTCGGCGGGCTAAGGCCACTAGCCTCGGTGCCCTGTAGCCTTCTCCTCGGCTTCTGATACAATAAATCGCGTTATTCTCGCATTCGGTGCAGCCTTTGAGTCAGTCTATGGAAGCGTCGCTCGAGTCCGCTAAAGTCGACACGTTTTTGCAGGAACTCGCGGCTATTCAACAGTCGGGTTCTAAGCGGGTAGCCATTCTGGGCTCGCGCCACGTGCCCATTACCCACCAGCAACTCATTGAGCTGATGACCTATGCCCTCGCCCTGGGCGGTAACCGCATCATTACCTCGGGGGCTACGGGCACCAACTCCGCCGCCATCAAGGGGGCGATGAAGGCCGACCCTAACCTGCTCACCGTCATTTTGCCCCAGAGCTTAGATCGTCAGCCCCGAGAGTCTCGCGATCAGCTGGAGCAGGTAATGCACCTGGTGGAAAACCCGGCTAACAATACGATGTCCTTGGCCGAGGCCAGTTCTGTGTGTAATCAGGAAATCATTTCTCGCTGCCAGCAGCTGATTTGTTTTGCCTTTCACGACAGCACTACGCTGCTCAAAACCTGTCAGGATGCAGAAGACCAGCGCAAAATTGTCACGCTGTTCTACTTCGACTAGGCCCGCTGGGTTTCTGGCTAGACCTAGCTGGGGTCGGTTACGCCTAGCTCGGGATCAGAGCCCCGATTCACAATCCCGATTCACAATACAGACAGTTAGTTGAGGACAAACGGTCATGGCATCTGTATTATCTATGCCAGGGTTTTTGCTGGTCAGCATTGGCCTGGCGGCGCTGCTGGTGTACCTGCCCTTTTTTGCCGTGGGCTACGGACGCTTTGCCGTAGGCTACGATCAGGCGGCTCCTCGGGCCATGCTCAATAAGCTGCCACCCTACGCCCAGCGAGCCACCTGGGCCCACGAAAATGCCTTTGAATCGATCATCTTGTATGCTCCGGCAGCGCTGATGGCCTATATCACCCAGCAACAGTCGGCGGTTGCCCTGGGCGCTGCGATCGCCTATCTGATTGCCCGCACCTTATACCCGGTCGCCTACATTTTGAATGTGCCGATCGGGCGATCGCTGATGTTTGGCATCGCTAACCTAAGTACATTTACTCTCTATTTCTTGAGCTGTCGGTCGGCCTTGATGTAGTCTGTTGGTGCGCAGATACTTAGCAGTAACCCATGGCTTCCAGCTTTTCCTTTGACATCGTCAGCGACTTCGACCGCCAAGAGCTGGTTAACGCCCTCGACCAAACCCGGCGAGATGTGATCAGCCGCTACGACCTCAAAGACACCAAAACCACCATCGAGTTGGCCGCTAGCACCATCACCATCGAAACCGCCAGCGACATGACCTTAGATGCGGTCAAAGACCTGATGCACCAGAAAGCCGCCAAGCGCAATCTCTCCCTAAAGATCTTTGAGTATGGCGACGTAGAAGCCGCCAGCGGCACCCGCGTGCGCCAGACTATCACCCTCAAAAAGGGGATTGAGCAGGAGATGGGCAAGCAAATCACCAAGCTCATTCGCGATCACTTGAAGAAAGTGACCGCCTCTATCCAGGGCGATGCGGTGCGGGTGTCAGGCAAATCTAAGGATGATTTGCAGCAGGCGATGCAGCTTGTCAAGCAGGAAGACTGGCCCGTCGCCGTGCAGTTCACAAATTACCGCTAGGTCTCAACCTGACCGATCGCAATTGGGCAAACTAGAGGAGATGACTCCTCCATAACCTGAGTTCGGGATAAGAAATTTTCCTGCTAAAGCAAGCTTACTGTCCCCTCCTGGGAGGGGTAGGGGTGGGTCAATCGAGGCTATCAGCAGAACTTCACCGTATTGAGCCGATTACTCTCTGTAGCAGTTTTGACCCACCCCGCCCTCCGGGCACCCCTCCAGAGGAGGGGACGGCGTTATCCCGAATTGAGGTTCCATAGCTGCCCATGACCGGCAAAATCAGCCAAACCGAACTCGGGACGCTGGGCGAAACCCTGGTGAGCAATTGGTTACGCACCCAGGGCTGGCAACAGCTCGATCGCCAGTGGCACTGCCGCTGGGGCGAGCTCGATCTCGTCATGGCCCAGGGCCCCGCCTGCGCCAACGGCCAGCTTGCCTTTGTGGAAGTTAAAACTCGCAGCCAGGGCAACTGGGATGCCTACGGCCTGATGGCCATCACCCGCAGCAAACAGGCCAAGCTTTGGAAAGCCGCCCAGCTTTATTTGCTCCAGCATCCTCAATGGGCCGAAGCGACCTGCCGCTTTGACGTGGCCCTAGTTGCCTGTCGGTTCAAGCAGCCACAGATCAACAGCCAGGGTTTCCCAAATTATCCGGCGGCTAAACACCTCGCCATCGATCAGGCTCGCTATCTGGTGCTGCAAGATTACATTGAAAGTGCCTTTGATGCCCCCCATCGGTAGGGAAAATTCGGCCAGACAGCAGTGACCCCTATCCTCAGGCAGCTGGCCCGCCCTGCCTTGGGCCCAGACAAATTCTTAAGAATACCGTCCTATTTACAGCATTAGAGCATTCATAGCCTAAGCTGCTATATAGAGGTATAGTGTTTGTCCTGCCTCTATCCCTAGCGTCTGCATTCAGCCAATGGGCTAAAGCAGGCTCCCTACCGTACTTCCCAGTCCATTGTTTCTCTGGGAATGCTATATGACCAAATTTGCAATTTACGTCTGCCCGACCGGTAGCCTAGCCGAGCAGATTCAGCGGTTCGTAGCTGAGCACCGAGAAGCATCAACACCCCACGGTGGGCAAGGCCCCGCCGCTTGTTGCATGCTGATTGACGGCTTTGAAGAACAGTCTGGTGCTGCTCCGGTGTATACGCGGAGCTTAGATCGCGCCTACAACCGAGGATTAAAATCCCGTCCTTCTCCAGTGGTGACTCTAGATGGACTGGTGACGAAACCCGACTGGTGCGGCTTGGCGTTAACGTCTCCCTGGCTCAAGCAGGTAATGGTAAATTTTGCCTGCACCGTTAAATCACCCACCCGCAAAATGCCCCTTCGCATTCAGGATGAATTGAGTCTGCCGCTGGCCTACGGTGCTGACAAAAAGCAGGCCAAGGCCGTGGTGGCCCAGGCCAAAGAAACTATTGACTGGAAAATGCCTACTCAGTGGGAAATGCGCTTTTATCAGCAGCTCACTAATCAAAGCTGGAAATGCCACAGTAGCTGGGATTTGGGTGCAGGCCAACCCTCGGCCAGCTAACGCAGCCCTTACCCCCATCACCTTGACCGCTCTCGACCCCAACCTTCCCCACACGGCGCTGGTGCTGGCCATGAGTCTGGATGGCAAAATTGCCGATACCCGACGCGGTGCTGCACGGTTTTCTTCCCTAGCAGACCTGGCCCATCTAGAGGCCAGGGTAGCGGCAGCAGATGGAGTACTGTTTGGCGGCGGTACGCTGCGGGCCTATGGCACGACCCTGAGCGTGCGCAATCCAGACCTGGTAGCCCAACGGCGGCAGCGAGGACAGCCCGAACAACCCAGGCAACTGGTCTGGTCGCCCTCGGGCAACCTGAATCCCCAAATGCGCTTCTTTCGGCAGCCGGTGCCCAGGGAACTGATCACGACGGTAGCCGGTGCCCAGCGGTGGAATGCCGCTCAGTTTCAGCGGGTTTGGAAGGTACCTGAGGCTCAGACTACTCCCTGGGATTGGCCCTGGATTTTGGCCCAGCTACGGGAGTCGGGCATTGAGACACTGGCGCTACTGGGCGGCGGCGGCCTGGCGGCAGCACTACTGTGCTGCCACTGCGTTGACGAGATTTTTATCACTGTTTGCCCGCTCATTTTGGGAGGCGCAACGGCCCCAACTCCGGTAGATGGAGTGGGCTTTTTAGCCGCGATCGCCCCCCGTCTAGAGCTGTTGTCTAATCAGACGCTGGGGGACGAGGTATTTTTGCACTATCGGGTGCGCCCCACCCCTGCAAGGGACGATAAATTCCTTTACCCTGGAGAATAACCGTTGTCTCCTACCGGCTAATCTCCATGGGCTATCCCTCTGTGCCGCCGCTGACCGCCACCTGGGTTCGCAACCTGGAGGAAGTGCCCGAAGCCACCTGGGACGAGTTGGCCCAGCCCCTAGCCACGCCCTTTTTAGAGTGGAGCTGGCTACACAATATGGAGCGATCGGGCAGCGTGGGGGCCAATGCGGGCTGGCTGCCCTGCCACCTGACAATATGGCGCGGCAAAACCCTGGTGGGAGCCGCCCCGATGTATCTCAAAAGCCATAGCTACGGCGAGTTTGTGTTTGACCACCAGTGGGCCGACCTGGCCGATCGCCTGGGGGTGCAGTATTATCCCAAACTGCTGGGCATGTCGCCCTTTACCCCGGCGGAGGGCTATCGGTTTTTGATCGCCCCCGACGAAGACGAGCGGGCGGTGACCTTGGCCATGGTAGAGGCGATTGACAGTTTTTGCGATCGCAGCGACATCTCCGGCTGTCACTTTCTCTATGTCGATCCCCAGTGGCGGGCCACCATGACCCAGCTGGGCTTTTCGCAGTGGCTACACCACAGCTACGTATGGCAAAACCAGAGCTTTCAAAGCTTTGATGACTATTTGAGCATTTTCAACGCCAATCAGCGGCGCAACATCAAGCGCGAGCGCAAGTCGATGGCGACGGCGGGGCTGCGTCTGGAGGCGGTGACTGGGGATGCCATTGCTAAGTCACTGTGCAACCAGATGTACGACTTTTATGCCGACACCTGCGACAAGTTTGGCTGGTGGGGCAGCAAGTATCTGACCCGGCAATTCTTTCAGCGGCTTCACCACGACTACCGCCATCGCATGGTGTTTTTTGCCGCCTACGGCGATGACGATAGCCACCCCGTGGGCATGTCGTTTTGTCTGACCAAGGGCGATCGCCTCTACGGGCGCTACTGGGGCTCATCTATGGATATGAACAATCTGCACTTCAACGCCTGCTACTACGCCCCGATCGAGTGGGGCATTGCCAACGGCATTACGCTGTTTGACCCCGGTGCCGGGGGTCGCCACAAAAAGCGGCGGGGCTTTCCGGCTCTGGGCAACTACAGCCTGCATCGGTTTTATGACCCCCGCCTGCAAACCCTGCTGACCCGCTATATTGCTGAGGTCAATGAGCTAGAGCAACGAGAGATTGAGTCGATCAATGCCGATCTGCCCCTAAAAGCATCCCCATCCCAGGCAACCCCTGAGTAAACGTTTAGCTTTTATGAAAGTTTTTCAGCAGTCCCTGAAACATCGGGCATGGTAGACATAGTCTGACCCTGGTGAGGCTAGTACCAAAAGGCAGAAGTAAGAAGGCAGAACGGGAACCCCAGGTCTCATAAGGGTTTCCGCGTGAGTAAACAGCTGGGTTATTGCCGCCTCAGAGTACTAGCCAGGTTGGTCTAGTTTCAGGCTAGCGTTGTCAAAGCTGTTTCGCTGATGAGGTCAGGCAGATGGCGCGATCGCAAACTAGGGCGCGACCGAGCAGAGCAGCCGGTGCCCTGATCGGGATCAGTCTGAGCTTATCTACCCTAGCGGCCTGTAGCTCACTGCGCGAGGGTGCGACTAGAGCCCAGCCGAGCGCCGCCACCGCTATGCTAGAGTTCATCAACCCGCAGCCAATTGCCCTCGCCAGCACTATGACCAGCCCGCTGTTATTTGACACCGTTTCAGACTTTGCCGAGGGGGTCGCCATGGTGCGGCTCAAGGAGCGGGTGGCCTACATCGACCGCGAGGGCCAGCTCAGTGTGCAGGTGGCTGATCAAAATGTCACCGTTGCCGCCGACTATGCCCAGGGGCTGGCTGCAGCCCAGGTGGGTGCATACTTTGGCTACCTCGATCGCCAGGGCAACTGGGCCATCGAGGTGCAGTTTCACAAAGCCAAGTCATTTTCTGAGGGGCTGGCGGCGGTGCAGGGGGGCACCAAGTACGGCTTCATCAACCTCATGGGAGAATGGGTGATTGAGCCGCAGTTTGATCTGGCGGAGGGGTTTGTGGGCGATCGCGCCCTGGTCAAGCTGGCCGATAGCTATGGCTATGTCGATACCACCGGTCGCTCGGTGGTGCCGACAACCTTTAAAGACGCCTGGAGCTTTGCCCAGTCTCTAGCCGTAGCCAAGGTCGATCGGCTCTACGGCTATATCGACCTCAACGGCAATATGGTGGTTGATCCCCGCTATGACGGGGCTTTCAGCTTTTCAGAAGGGCTAGCTCGGGTGCGCATTGGGGCAAATTTCGGCTTTATCAACCCCAAGGGAACCTTGGTAATAGAGGCGAATCTACCCTTTGCCTCAGACTTTTCGGAGGGGTTGGCCGCCGTGCTGATGGACGGCAAGTGGGGCTACATGAATGCGGTCGGCCAGGTGGCCATTGCTCCCCAGTTCGACTATGCCGCCGATTTTTCGGAGGGGCTCGCGGCGGTGCAAACCGACGGGCGCTACGGCTATATCACCCCTGCCGGAGACTGGGCGATTGAGCCCCAATACGCCAACGCGGGCAAATTTGTCGAGAGGCTAGCCCGCGTGCAGCTCGACAACCGCTGGGGATTTATCGACACCGAGGGCAACCTGCTCAGCGGCGACGGCTTTAAGCTGGTCGATTAGCTGTAGCCAGTGCCGCTAGGCTCTGCTGAATAAGCCCGACGGTCACGCCGGGCACTTCTAGCTGTGGCGTGAGCCCGACCCCGGGCAGCACCTCAAATCGGCGAATAGCCGAGGGATTGAGGGCGACAAGGCGATGGCCGATATCGACACCAGTCAGTTGGGCCGCCTCGCCCCACAGCACCACGGTGGGGGTAGTGAGCTGGGGCAGATCGACGGCTAGATCAAAGCTCAGGTCGCCCCGCACAAAGGCCAGAGCAGCGACATCGGCATGGGGCTGCTGGGCCGATGCCAGGTAGGCCGCCACCATTTCGTCAGCAATTTTGCTGGAGTCGGCAAACTGGCGCTGGGCCAAAAATAGCTTGATGCCCTCGGCGGTGGCGATCGCGCCGCGATAGAGCACCTGATCCACCAGGGGCAGTTTAACCATCTGGTTGATCACCGAACTACTGGGGTCTTGGCCAAAGTCGGCCAGCCCCGCCGGAGCCACCAGCACCAGCGATCGCACTAGACCGGGCTGGGCGATCGCCACCCGCACCATCATCGCCGCACTGAGAGACGACGCCACCACCACTGGCGGTACCGGGCAAAGGGTCTGTAGAACCTCGATCAGCAGCGCCTCATAGTCGGCGGTCGTTAGCGGCTGATCGGGGTGATCTGACTGGCCCCAGCCAATCAGGTCGGGAGCCAGCACCGGGTGGTCGGCCGCAAAGGCCGGGTAAACCTTAGACCACTCATAGCTCGATGACCCACCCCCAAACCCATGGACGAAGAGCAGTGGCACCGAAGCGGTTGGAGCCCCAGGCCAAAAGTCTGGGTCAGCCTCGACATAGACCACCGTACCCGGGCCGAGAGCCACCGATCGCTGGATAAAGCCAGGAGGAATCAACATAGAAACACCTGATCACTGCCCTTTGAGTACCACGAAAGGGAACCCTTTGCCCACAAGCGATCGGTAGAGAGCTGGCCAGCCTTATACCTAGCGAAAGGCATCGGGGTTGAGGGGGCGACCCGCCGCGCCGCCGCCGCTGAGGCGAGCGCCCGTACCGCCATCGGCAGAGTCTAGAAAGGGCTTGAGGTTAATGCCCTGGGAGCTAGAGCGAGTTGGGGCACCCGAGGGCCACCCGAGCACATTGCCAATCTGCTCTAGGGCACTACCGCCACCCCCATCGGTAAAGGTATTCACCCCCTGGGTCTGATCGCCCCGGTCAGCGATCGCCAAATTGTCAAACACAAGGTCGCGGGTCTGGGCAGCATCTTGCCCCGGCGGCACCGTAAACACAATGCGACAGCCGGGCACCGCCTCGGTGGTGACACAAACAATGTTGTAGCCATTTTCAACCGAGGTCTCGAGGGCGAGCAAGCCATCGGGGCGGTAGCTTTCGAGGCGCGCACTGATTGTCGTGCAGCGGCGCTCGGCAGGCCAGGCGCTACCCAAGTCCTGAGGTACCGCCCAGGGATACGCCTGCCCTGGCTGGCTGGTGGGGGCATACATCACCGTATATTGGCCGTCACTCATCTGACAGGTGAAGCGGGGGGTGGTATCGTCTGCGGCAGGTTCGGCGGGAGTACTTTCTGGAACATTCTCTGGCGTCCCCTCTGGGGTTTGAGCCTGGGCCAGGGCACTCAAAGGGGCGATCAGCATGGTGGTGGCTAGCCCACCCATGATCAAGCTGGCGCGGAGAGTCGTCGTAGAACGGGCCATGGTGTGCTGCCTCCAGAGTCGAATTAGGTGTGAGTAAATCTCTGCCCAGGGTGCCCGGGCGATCGCAGTGCAGACCACAACGCAACGTTGCGTAAAACATGGCTGAGACTAAATCAGCCCCTGGGCCAGGCCAAACACCCTGAATAGCGCTATTTGCTTAAGTCTGCGACGCGATCGCGGCCGCAGGTGTTCCCCCTTGATCGATCTCCCCAGGGCAACCAGTTACCCTTCCCCTGACAAATTACCCTTGCAAATTTTAAGATTGTGCGTATCCTTAGTTAAGCTTGGGTTTCACGCTGTATCTAGGACACATTGTCGGGCTTCTTACGCTGCATCTAGCGTTTCCCTAGCAATGGCTCAATATCGTCTCCCCACACCGCACCAGAGAGATAACACCCATGGATTACCCCACTCACCGCACTTCGATGGCTGACCACCGAACCATAGGCTATCGCCTGGGGGGCTGGGCGGGAGCTGGGCTCATGGCCTCAACCATGCTAGTGCTGTGCCCCGTCGCTCAGGCCGAAACCCTGGCCGCCTGGCAGTTTGACCCGGCCACACAGCAGTTGACCCTCACCCTGCCCAGCGGCGTCACCCCCGCCTACACCGTAGAAACCAGCCCGGCGCGCATTGTCCTGACCATTCCCCAGACTCAGCTCGGTTCTGTCGCCACCCAGCAGAGCTACAGCGGGGCCGTGACCCAGATCAGCCTGACCCAGGTCAGTGCCGATACCGTCATTGTCTTAGATCTCGCTGCCGACGCTGTGCTGGCCCCCGAGGGAGCTAGCCTGGTGGCGATCACCCCAGGCAATGAAGCAGGCGCATCAACCCGCTGGGTGCTGACGGCTCTGGCAGCCCCAACCTCTACGTCGGCTCTAACAGCAACCCCGCAGATGGTCGTAGACCTGCCCATAATCCCTGGCAACGATCCGCGCCTGGGGTTTCCGGCCGCAGGCACCGGGCGACTGAGTACCTCCGCTGCCAACCTCATGCTGCCCAGCGATATCGACAATTTGGCCAATCTGCCCGAAACCCTGCCTGTCGATCCGTTTAATCTAGGCCAGCCTGGTGAACAGGTCTCAGTTCCCAGCCTGGCTGAGCTAGATGCCGTTGTTGGCCCCGTCGCCACCGCACCCCAGCCATCGTCACCGTTGGCCGAATCACCAGAAGACAGCGCGGCCCAACCCGAAGACATCGCCACACTGCCTCCGGTTTCGCCCCCAGCTGGCACTACCGCCGTGCTAACGCTAGAACCACCGCCGCTTAGCCCCAACGCCACCACGGCGCCGCCAGTAGCGACAGCCCCCAGCGCCGACGTAGAAACTCCAGAACCGGCAGATGTTGCACCTATCGACAGTGAAACCAGCGGCGTACCCATTGCGGTCATGCCCCCAGAGCCTCAGGTAACCGAGTTGGCGGCTCCCGCAGCCCCTGAGATAGAAACCGCGGCCCCCGCAGCCCCTGAGATAGAAACCCCCGCAATAGAAGCCCCTACCGTGGCGGTCGAGCCACCGGTCGCCGCTGCACCGCTGGCTAGTGATGGCTCTGCGGCGATCGCAGCAGAACCACCGCCATCGCCAACCCCCCAGGTCAGCCAACCTGACGCCGTCATTGCTACCGATCCCCCAGAATTGCCCAATCTTGACACCGAGAGCACAACGGCTTCATCTACTGACGCTAGCGCCGCTATTAACCAAGAGCCGCCACCAGCCACCACCCTTCCCGTTGAACTAGCGGGCACTGACCCCAATCTGCTGGCGGTGCCCAACGCCCCCACGACCACTAGCCAGGGTAACGTCATTCCCCCCGAGACCCCGGTGGTCTTAGCCTCAGCGGGAGAACCTATTCTCTTTGGTAGCCCCTTGCCCAACAGCAGCCAGGCGGCGTTTCCCGATGCGGTCAATCCGCCCCCGGCAGATCGGCCGCTGGCTCCCGATACCCTAGTGGCGGCAGGCACGGTGTTAGAGCTGCGCTATGTGGGTGACGAACCCCTAAACCTGAACACCAACTCCAGTCAAAATCAGGTGCTGTTGCTAGCACAAGATATTCGCGACCCGATTACCAATGGCATTGTGGCTCCGGCGGGCAGTCAGCTCATCGGCCAGTTTGAATCTACCCCCAATGGTCAACAGTGGGTGAGTAAAATGCTGATTGCTCCCACCGGGCAGCAGGTCTCATTCTCAACCACCTCTGACTATTTAGTGGGTACCCCCGATGTCAGCCCTCCTCGCCTGGCCGCAGGAGCAGGATTAGGGGCGCTGGCACTAATGGTGCTCACAGGCTTTACCGGTATCGGCCTAGTGGGCGGCGCACTGATCGGGGCCACCACCGCAGTGGGCACTTCGCCCCAGTACATTGTGATTGAGCCCAATCAGGTGCTTCAGGTGCAGGTCATGGAAGACATCCCCCGGGCTATTCCCATTGCTTCGGCTCCCGAGAATAGCCGCGAGTGGGGAGCAGGCGGCTGGTAGGTAGTGGCGATCAGGTAGCCCCATCTGCTGTCTCAACGCGAGGAAACAACTCCCGCTCAGTTGACTACAATAGGGGTGTCTTATCGGCATCCCAAACTAGTCATGGCAGTAAATAACCAAAAACGCGTGGTGTTTGCGCCCCAGCCCGGATTAGCTGAATCTTTCCTGTCGACCATGAATCGCGTTGTCAGCGTTGAGCTAAGCGATGATGAAGATGTGGAATGGATTTGGGCACCTGGGGCTCAGGGTATGGCCTATGTTAGCGGCTACACCATTGTCAAAAAAACGGCTTGAAGCTGGAGACGACTTTGAGGTTTCCAGGTCAGAAGATACCCCATGGTAGGGGCGCAGGGCCTATGCCCTTGGCAGGAAGCAGGGTTCTCGATGATTTTTGCTGCCAGAATTGTCTCTAGATGCCGCCGGTCAAGCTGATCTGCCCCAACCTACCCCTCCTGTTAGGGTTGCGAAAACAAATCAAATGAAAATGGGCCGTAGGTACCCGATACCTCAGCGAATTCAGGCTCAGAGGTGTGAAAGGTAATCAGCACACCCCGCGACTGGCCGCTGTAGTCATCCAGGTACCAGGCGCCTTTGAGGGTGTTGAACTTGAGAAATATCGCCCCTTCCCGAGGCGGCAGATCTAGGCTCACGGTCACCCCCAACGCCGCTAAAAACGATTCGAGGGCTTGCTGCCCCGCCGCCAGGGTGGCGGCACAGATACCTAGGGTTTGGTAGTCAGACCATTCGTTAAAGTCCCGAATATCGGTGCGTACCTGCTCCGCTTCAGCGTTACTTAGGGCTGGGGGAGTGGTCAGGCAGCTAAACTGATTCAGCCGCTGGCGGGCAGCGGCAATATCGGCGGCAGTGGGGCTCGACGTGGTCATAGAGAATGGCTCGCTGGATGAAGGCTTAGTGTGCTTTGGGCAAGGGTGTTTGGGCTTACTAGCAGTGGGCCTGTCGGCCTGCTGTCAGGGGTGCCAGTATGACCTACCACGTCAGAGTGCTAGACATGCCGTCGAGCGATCGCCCGCGCGAACGGCTACTAACCTACGGGGCTAAAAGCCTTTCTACCGCAGAGCTACTGGCCATTCTGCTAGGCACTGGCCAGGGGCCAGGCAAGCTGTCGGCGGTGGGGTTGGGCCAACTCATTCTGCAAGAAATGGGCCAAAATCAACGCGATCCGCTGACCTCTCTACGGGACGTAGCGGCCCACGATCTGACTAGCATTGACGGCGTTGGCCCCGCCAAAGCCACCACCATATTAGCGGCCATTGAGCTGGGTAAACGAGTACTGCAAGCGATTCCGCCCGAGAAAACGGTGGTGGACGATCCGGCGATCGCCGCTGCCGCCCTCAGCCATGAGCTAATGTGGCAAGCCCAGGAGCGCTTTGCTGTCGTGCTGCTCGACGTCCGCCACCGACTCATGGGAACCCGGGTGATTACTATCGGCACCGCTACCGAAACCCTGGCCCACCCCAGGGAGATCTTCAAGACCGTGATTCGCAATGGAGCCGTGCGCTGCATCGTGGCCCACAACCATCCCTCTGGAAATCTGGAGCCCAGCCCGGATGACATTTCCCTGACGCGGCAGCTCCTCCAGGGGGCACAGATTCTCGCCGTGCCGGTGCTCGATCACCTAATCATTGGCAACGGCGACTACCGCAGCCTGCGCCAGACCACCCAGCTCTGGCAAGAAACGCCCCAGGACGTTTAACCGATAACCCAAAATACAAAAAAAGGTAAGGCTATTGCACCTTACCCGCAATCCCTAGCTAGGAAATGTGTTGAGAGGATGCGAATACGCCCCTCCCTAGGGCGACCCTGGCAGCTGCAGATCGAGCGTTGCCAACAGTAAAGTGTAGTCGGCAAGGTCGTTCACGGGATACCGCTGCCAATCGCCATCGACCTTTAGGTCGGCAAACAAGCCCGCCGAATCCTGATGAAAGTGGAGAAACGCCGTTGATTTTAGATAAAACTTGCCCACCCCTTTTTCTTTAAGCGGCGGTATTCGCTGGCGCACTTGGGTTAGTAAAGGGGCCAACTGAGCCAGAGTATCGCTATCGGCATGCTTCACTACGGCTATGCTCCCGGCAACCTGTTTACTATGGAATCAAACGACCATGGCATCGAGTCTCTATGCTGGCCTAAGCTTACCGCCTCTCAATCAGAGTCGGGGCATGGCGCATCTGTCGTTTTAGTTCTAGTTGTCGTTTGCCGTTATTCATGGTCTGCTTTGCAACACCTTCGCCTGCGCGCCTACATTGCCCTTAGGCTAACGACTCATCGGTTGTGGCAGGCGGCTAAGACCTGGCCCCAGCCCCAAGACTGGTTGCTCGCAGCTGGGTTAACGGCAACCCTGGGGTTAGTCGCTTTGCCGGTGGGGTTGATCAGCCATTTTCTCTCTCCCACGGTGGCGACTGTCACCTGGGCCGAGGGGTTGCGACTGGCCGGGCGAGTGCTGCTGGTGCCCGCCCTAGTCGAAGAGGGTTTTTGGCGGGTGCTGATGTTGCCCCATCCGACCGAAATGATCAGCGATCGCAAGCGCTGGCGACTGGGCCTACCCATGCTGGGGCTGTTTGTAGTTATGCACCCCTTCAACGCCATGACTCTCTACCCAAGCGCCTTTGACACCTTTACCAACCCGGTGTTTTTGCTGTCGGCGACGCTGCTGGGGCTGATCTGCACCTACACGTACTGGAAATCTGGATCGCTATGGGTGGTGACGGCGATGCACTGGCTGGTGGTGACCGTATGGCTGTTGTTTTTCGGTGGTTACGCCGCTCTGCATCTGTAGTTGTTCCGTACCGTCCTTCAACTTTTATAACGGCTTGGGGGCGGGCCTCTAGTTTCGACCCCCGGTAGTGAACCCTAGCGATAGGGAATGCTGAAACCTATCCGTGGTATCCCTATTGTCAGCCCCAGGCCGTATCATCCGTAATGCCCATGAATGACTTCTTTAAAGGCTTTGAACAACTGCTCGAGCTGGCCAAAACCCTCGAAGAAAAGGCCGAAAGCGGTGAGCTCAAAACCAACGTTCAGGTCAATGCCCGGGGCCTTAGCAGCATTCCCCGCCAGGGCAACATTCCCAATATGGGCGTCAGCCGCACAGACCGCAACACTCCCGACGCCGGGTTCGGGAATGACCCCGCCGTCGAAGAAGTCATGATCACCCCACCCCCTGCGGGCGACGGTTCCTCCCCATCTC
>NZ_JADEWX010000115.1 GCF_015207395.1 Nodosilinea sp. LEGE 07088 | reverse complement strand
ATATGCGCTCGGTCACGCGTCCGATAGGGAACTGTCTGAGCCTCCCGAAGTTCACTTAACGTGCGGTCTTCTTCCTCGGTCAAAATGATGCGTAATGGGGCGGGCATTTGAGGGCACTCTGGCTACCCTGCTATCTTACATTTAATCTCAACTGCCTACTTACCACACCGACCAGATCGGCAATTACGGGGACGGCAACCAGTTCATGGGGTTCGTGACCGCAACCTTGCCGATACCGCTCCCCGAAGACTGGCAGGCTCACAAGCGCTGGTACGCAGTGCTGCACACCTTCGACAAGAATGGCAAGCACCTCAACACCGAAGCGTGGTTCGCAGGCACCACGGCGAGCGGTGAGGGCCAATCGGTGAAGAAGGCTCAGTCGCGGATCGCCGAGATGATCGCTAGGTTGGGCAAGGTGAGGTACGGGAACATCAAGGTCGGGCTGTTCCAGGTCCAAATCGACGGCCACACCTTCGGCTTGGTCGATGCGTCGGAGTCGGACGAGGATTACGAGAGCATCCACCTGTTGCCGAATGACTTGGCTTTCTTTCCGCCCTGGGACGGCACTTACGATACCTGAACGTGGTCAGCGCAGAGGCCGAACCAATCGCTGCACCTGACCCCCGCCCAAAGCGGCGAGGGTCAGGTGATCTGGGTCGTAGGGCTAGAGTGGTTGATGAGAGTATGGTTTGGAGATTGTTCGCAAGATGCAAGATGATACGACACAACTCCTAGCGTCAATTAATTCCAACGTTCAGGGCTTGCTGTTCAGGACAGAAGCAGATTATGTTCTGAAGCCTTTTGTCTGAGATCCGACAGGGGACTTGCACCCCATGAGTTCACGCCCATGCTGGGCGTACACAAGGCCCATGCACACCGACCGCCGAAAGTGGATTGGTGGATGCAGAGGTCATCTGTGGCGGGTGATGGGCAACGTTAGGTTCCTACATCATTAGCCGCTTCCGAATTATTCTCATGCTTGGCTATACTACACTTCTGTGTGGTTGCGAAGATTCAATGAACACATCCCAACTGGAGGCGGTCGTTACTCCTCATGTCCGTGTCTGCTCGTGTCTCGAACCGAAGTTTGACGGCGACCTAGAGTCTCCGGCGGCTCGTACGTACTTTGGCGGTCAACCATATGCTGAGTCTGGCGACGCGTGGCCATCGTGTCCGACATGTCAAAAGGAACTGAGTTTTATTTGTCAGGTGAGGTTCAGTGAAACCAAATTCGTGCCACCGGATGGTGTTGGCCTTTTCACATTCTTCTACTGCTGGGATTGCAGCCCTTGGGGACTTGATGACGAGCCGTCCGGTCAGTGGGTCGTCCGCTTCTACTCCGCACCGAGTGATGAGCGGGCGATTCGAATTCAGCGCAAAGCGAGAGACGACTACGAAACGACGCCGTGTTCCGTAGAGGTCGAATCTGCAAAGTCACTTCCGGACTGGGAGGGCATTGATGTGTACTGCCGTGAAGCATCGACACTCTCGGCAGAACTTAATGACGACGAACCTTGGGAACCGTATACCGAATTGGTACAACAGATCACTGGGCGTGACGACTATGCGACAATGATTGGTGGGTATCCCCGGTGGGTGCAATCCGAGTCCACGCCTAAGTGCTCACAATGCCATCATCTGATGGAACAGTTCGCGCAAATTGACTCAGAGGATGAGGCAGGGTTGATGTGGGGGGATGTCGGCTGCGTTTACTTGTTTTGTTGCCGTAGACATCCCAGTGAAATCCGATTCGAGCTGCAGTGCCACTAACAGCACATTAAGGCACCTAACCATGCGGTGAACGGGAGCCGACGACGACGCGGGTATTGAAATCATAGTTTTTTCGCAGCGGCCCCGTTACCGCCGCCGTTATGCGGTGACGAATCATCTATTGGAGCATGGCACGAAAGTTTGCAGCAGCAGGATGTATGCCGAGCATCTCTCTACCACGGTGAAATGATTAATACGAGCGAGTATCCGCTTAAGCCGGGACGCTGGTAGAACTTGGAATGTCGGAGTCAGGAGCCAGAAGGCTTGTCAATACTGATTTCTGCCTTCTGTACTTCTAGTACCTCGCCCAACCAGGAACCGCTGTATTAAGTATCAGATTCGGTCTGTTAAAATTGAAGCAAAATTGGACATTTGTGTACATCTAGTTACTGAAACGCGATGACAGTCCTAACCTGTCTCCCCCAGGGTCTATGTTCGTGGAATTATACAGTCACGGCCGATGACTGCGACGTTATTGCATTCATGGAGCTAGGGTCTATGACTGGGCAGGGCAAAATTACGCTGGGATCTAAACATTACGACATTAACCATATCTGGCTAAGCGGAGAATGGCAGCTCGAGCTAGATGGTAGTGCTATAGCAACAGCTGTAAGGCCAAATCCTCTTACCCGATTATTTGAAATATCAGATGATAGTCAAGCTTTGATTCTTAAGGCTTCGACCCCGTTTTCTCGGTTGTTTGTGATTGAACACAATGACACGGTTATAGGGACAATTCAGCCAGTACATGCTATGACTCGGCGAGCCACGGTTGACTGCTCATCATCGATCAGGCGGCCTGTCCAAGTTTTTCTATTCTGGCTCACCGTTTTGGTGTGGGAACAATCCCAAAGGCAACAAAACAGTACCGCGTTTTTGAACAATGCTGCGACTGGAGGCTGAAGCTGCTAGCGCGATCGCCTATCCTCTCAGAAGCGCGTTGACCGGGCGTACCTAGAGGTTGGGGGACGACCGGCCAAAACTAGCGATTCCCCAACCATTGCCTACGCCCAAGAGAATCTTGTTGCCGTTTATCAACAAACCTGCAAGGCAAACCCGATAATGTAGCTTCTTACACAAAGATTATGATTGTGCTTGCTATTTTGTACTTAAGGACTTGTTGCGTGAGGTCTTGAGGGGCATGTTAGTTTCATCTACGTATTACCTATCGCTAAGTCCAAGCCACCTACCTTCTAATCTCTACGTCAAGGAAGGGCGGCTTCACAAGCATTTGATCAATCGGAGCGGAGTGGGCTCGCCCTACGTCGCGTAGGTCAGCGATCGCCTTTGTCTGGCTGACTTGATTGGCATCTCGGCATTCAGATAGCTACGAAGGCCCGATTAAAAATACGGTGGCTTGAATGGGTCGCCATGCTCAGGAACCGTTTACCGGCTGAGTAGGCTTGGGCCTGGTTCGCGCAGCCACCTGGGGTTAGGTGTTTCACCTTTAAGAACGTTGGCTCAGATTGAGGTGCTAAAGCCAACCTTGAGTCTTTTTGGGCCAAGCAATTGCTCTGGGGTGGCTTTGGGCAGTCGCTCAGGTCAGTGCTCTGCCATAGCAGACGGGGCTCTACCTAACGCGAGTCATGACTGATCTGGCCCATGGGGGGTAACCTCACCACTTTCCGAGAGGCATGGCCCTTTGCATGGGGCTTTGCCAACGTCACGACCCAACAGCATCGGTGCGCCTTAGAGTATTCCACCTAAAAAAACATCCCGATCAGGAACGCGAACTTGGCCCAGTGGGCCGGTCGCGGAGAGACACTGGATCGGTATTTAGTTGGAACACTCTTAGCTCGATTGAAGGGTTGATTTTATGATCGCCAATGCACACCCCTAACGTAAGGATTTAACCCAGGCCTATGACCACATCCCTAGCCCACCAATGCATTCTGATTACGGGTGCCAGCAGCGGCATTGGCACCGCCTGCGCCCACTTTTTTGCCCAGGCCGGTGCCCGCCTGATTTTGGCGGCGCGCCGTCGCGAAAAGCTAGAGGCGCTGGCAGAGGCGCTGCAAAAACGCTACCAAATTCAGACGCGATCGCTGCCCCTCGATGTGCAAGATAGCGAGGCGGTGATGACGGCGATTGAATCGCTCCCAGCCGATTGGCAAGCCATCGACGTGCTGGTTAACAACGCGGGCCTCAGCCGGGGGCTGGACAAACAGTACGAAGCCCCCCTGCAAGACTGGGAGGAAATGATCGACACCAACATCAAGGGGCTGTTGTACGTCACCCGCGCGGTGGTGCCTGGGATGGTGGCGCGGGGCCAGGGCCATGTGGTCAACATTGGCTCGATCGCCGGGCGGCAGACCTACCCCGGCGGCAGCGTTTACTGCGCTACCAAGGCGGCGGTAAAGTCGCTCTCAGAGGGCCTCAAGTTGGATCTGCTGGGCACCCCCGTGCGGGTGACCAACATTGAGCCAGGGCTGGTCGAAACCGAATTCAGCACGGTGCGGTTTCGCGGGGACGGCGATCGCGCCCAGACGGTCTATCAGGGTATGACGCCGCTCACTCCCGACGACATCGCCGACGCGATTTTATATGCGATCACTCGCCCAGCCCACGTCAATATCAGCGAAATTTTTCTGATGCCGACCGACCAGTCGTCGGCCACGCTGGTTCACCGGAGGCCGACATGACCCTGGAGTTCAGCTCGCTGGAGTGGATTGTGATTGTGACCATGTTCGGCGCGGCCTTTGTGCAGGGGGTAACGGGCTTTGCCTTTGCCATGGTATCCATGGGGGTGCTGTCGGGGGTGACCAGTGTGCAGCTGGCGGCCCCGCTGGTGGCGCTGGCCGCCCTGACCAACCATACGGCGCAATGCCTCTACTACCGCCGTGCCTTCGATCGCATCATTGTGGCCCAGCTGCTGCTGGGCGCTGTGCTGGGAATTCCGTTTGGGCTGCTGGCCCTGCGGTTTTTGCCCGAGACCTGGATGCTGATCGCCCTGGGCAGCGTTATCCTGGCCTACTCGCTGTATTCCCTGGTTGGGCCGCGCGGCGGGCAGCTGCTGAAATCTAAACGGTGGATCTATGGAGCAGGCTTTTTATCGGGGGCCTTAAACGGCAGCTACAACCTGCCCGGGCCGCCGGTCGTTGTTTACGCCAGCAGCCAAAACTGGCCCCAGGAGCGATTCAAGGGCAACCTGATCAGCTTTTTTTGGGTCAATGCGGTGCTTGTGGTGATCGGCCATAGCCTGGACGATCGGTTTTCAGTCCAGATTATCCATCAGTTTTTGCTGGCGATTCCGGGCATATTGCTGGGGCAGTTCCTGGGAGTTTCTCTCTCGAAACACCTGAACCCACCGATGTTTCAAAAAATTACTGCGGTCATCCTGGCGATCACAGGAGTGCGCATTATTACCCTGGGGCTGTAGCTTGTGATTCGCCCTGAGCGCTGTGGTTGACGCATCACTGAGCGATCGCCATTGACAACTACTGATACGGCCTTATTCATGTTGCTTAAGTACAGAGTCCAAAGGGAACAGGGAGTAGGTGACAGAGAACAGAGTGTACTTGTTTCACTTGCACACCGCTATATCTTCTGGATCTCTGCATTAATTAGCAGGGGCATAGCTCCTCGATCAATTGAGTCAGCCTGAGATTAATTCTCTATCTCTAATTAGCACCTAGGGCCTTCAAACAAAGGAATACAGCGCTTTGCCGAAAGAATTAAACCAGTCTTTCTGGCACATTTCCTAGGCAAATAGTGAGCAAAACAGCTCTTCGCAATAAATACTTTTTAACCTGAAAATGGCCTCTTTAAAGCCCAAAAGCGTATGTCAATATACAGAAAGGTCACCCTATCTTGGTTACGTTGCTAATGCGTTAAAGATCGCTAAATCTCTGCGATAAGATTCACGATCGCGATCGCGAATGCATGGGATAAAGATCTTCTCTGACTAATTTATTTGCTTCGGAGGTTTGGCTGTGATCGCTAATTTAAGTCCAGAAATGAGTCCAGAAAAAACTGATTTGGGCCAGATGGATGCCGAGTCGCTGTGGCACCCCATGGTGCAGCACAAATCCTTTGCTAAGACACCGCCCAAATGCATGACCAAAGGGGTGGGCTGCCACGTCACCGATACCGACGGCGTCGAGTATTTTGACGGCATTTCGGGGCTGTGGTGCGTCAATGTCGGCTATGGCCGCCAGGAGCTAGCCGAGGTCGCCTACGAGCAGATGGTTGACCTGGCCTACTTCCCCCTCACCATGAGCCACGAGCCCGGTATTCGCCTGGCCCACAAGCTGCTAGAGCTGCTGGGCTACGACGGCAAGGTGTTCTTCTCCACCAGCGGCTCAGAGGCCAACGAGACCGCGTTCAAAATTGCCCGCCAGTACCATACCCAAACGGCCCCTGCCGGGGCGGGGCCGCGCTACAAGATTATTTCTCGCTACCGGGGCTACCACGGGCACACCATGGGGGCATTGAGCGCCACGGCCCAGGCGGAGCGCAAGCTCAAGTACGAGCCCCTGGTGCCGGGGTTTCTGCACGTGAACCCGCCCTACCAGTACCGCTTTGGGGAGGGAATGTCAGAGGAGGTTTACAACACGACCTGCCTGAAGGAGCTGGAGCAGACGATTCTCTACGAGGGGGCTCAGTCGGTGGCGGCGGTGATTGTGGAGCCAATTATCTCGGGCGGGGGCGTGATTGTGCCGCCGGAGGGCTATCTGCGCGGGGTGCGGGAAATCTGCGATCGCACCGGCATTCTGCTGATCTACGACGAAGTGGTGAATGGCTTTGGCCGCACCGGGCGCATGTTTGGCCACCAGCACTGGGGCGTGCAGCCCGACATCATCTCCTTTGCCAAGGGGTTGAGCAGCGGCTACATGCCGATCTCGGCCACGGTGGTTAAACAACACATCTTCGAGGCGTTTCTGGATGACCCCGGCAGCGACAGCCACTTTCGCCACATCACCACCTACGGCGGCACTCCCGTCTGTACCGCCGTCAGCCTCCGGAGCATTGAAATTCTAGAGCGCGAACGCCTGCCGGAGCGCGCCGCCGAAATGGGCGACTACCTGCTGGGCCGTTTTCAGGAGCTGTTGGCGCACCCCAACGTGGGGGATGTGCGCGGCAAGGGGCTGCTGCTGGGCATTGAGCTGGTGACCGATAAAGCCAGCAAAGCGCCGTTAGACGGGGCGGCAGTCAACTCGGTGATTCAGCACTGCATGAAAGACCGCGTCATCATTGGTCGCAACGCCAACACGGTGCCGGGTTTCGCCAACGTGCTGATTTTGGCCCCGCCCCTGGTGATCACCCGCCAGGAGGCCGACAGGTTTGCGGATACGATTCGCAATGCCATTTTTGCCCTGCCTCCGGCCTGAGCGACGGGCGGGGTGGCCCGATCGTTCGATCGAGCCACCCCGCACCGCTTTAGGGTGCTTTTCTCAGGCCTGATCCATAGATCGCAAGGAAAGCAGCGGCGGGCAAACCCTTTCGAACGAACACTTTTACCTGGAGTGAACAGACCATGGTACGAACGTTGTTAAAGTTCAAGCACTATCTTTACCTGCTCGCCATTGCGGTGATCTTTATTCCTCAGGTGGCCTTTGCCCAGGCCGAGGCCGAACCCACGGGTTTTCTCGGTGCGCTTGAGGGTGGGGTGCAAAGCATTGTCGATGTGCTCAACCTGATCTTCTACTTCAGAATTGGCGGCGAGAACGGATTCCCGTTTATTGTGCTCTGGCTGGTGGTTGGGGCCGTCTTCTTCACCTTTCGGCTCAAGTTCATCAACCTTCGCGCCTTCAAGCATGCGATCGATGTGGTGCGCGGTAAGTACGACAGTGAAGAAGACGAAGGCGATGTCTCGCACTTTCAAGCCCTATCCGCCGCCCTCTCGGGCACGGTGGGCATCGGTAACATTGCCGGGGTGGCGATCGCCATTCGCCTGGGCGGTCCTGGCGCCGCCTTTTGGATGACGATGGCAGGGTTTTTGGGCATGTCGAGCAAGTTTGCCGAATGCACCCTGGCCCAAAAGTATCGGGTGATTAAGCCCGACGGCACCGTTGGCGGTGGCCCCATGTACTACCTGTCGCGCGGCCTATCGGGCATGGGCATGGCCCGGTTTGGCCAGGGTTTGGCCTACATGTTTGCGATCTTCTGCGCCATTGGCAGTCTGGGCATTGGCAACATGTTTCAGTCGAACCAGGCCTTTGCCGCCGTGTCGAATGTGGTGCCCAGCTTAGCTGGCCTCAGCTGGCTATTTGGGCTGATTATCGCGGCGGTGGTGGGTCTGGTGATCATCGGCGGTATTCAGCGCATTGGGGCAGTCGCCGGGATTCTTGTGCCATTCATGGCGGTGATCTATGCCCTGGCCTGCTTCTGGGTGATCTTGGTGAAGCTGCCTGCGGTACCGGCGGCGATCGGCACGATTATTTCGACGGCATTTAGCCCCGAGGCGCTGGCCGGGGGCCTGGTCGGGGTGGTGGTCATCGGCTTTCAGCGGGCGGTGTTCTCCAATGAGGCAGGGCTGGGTTCAGCGGCGATCGCCCACTCGGCGGCTAGAACTGATGAGCCGGTTAGAGAAGGGATTGTGGCGCTGCTGGAACCCTTCATCGACACCATCTTTATCTGTAATTTGACGGCGATCGTGATTGTGCTGACCGGAGTCTACGCCGACCCCGCCGCCACCGAGTTGAACGGGGCCCAACTGTCGGCGGCCTCCTTTGAGACCGTGATCAGCTGGTTTCCCTACGTGATTGCGGTGGCGGGCGTGTTGTTTGCCGTCTCCACCATGATTTCCTGGAGCTACTACGGGCAGCAGTCCTGGGCCTTTCTCTTTGGCGATAGTACCGTCAATGTCTACAAGGGCATCTTTTTGACCTGCGCCTTTGTTGGCGCAGTAGTTAACCTGGGTCCAATTCTGGAGTTTAGCGACATTATGGCCCTGGCCATGTCGTTGCCGAACCTGCTAGGCTGCTTCCTGATGTCGGGGCTAATTGCTAGCGACCTGAGTGACTACATGGGTCGCCTGCGTTCTGGAGCCATGTTGCCCGAAGCCACCCGGCAGCCCGAAGCCGTATTGAAGTAGGGGGAGGTAACTCATGAGTTGGCTGAAACGAAAGCTGGTACTGGTGCCCACTGATTTCTCGGAACAGTCCTACGAGGCGATCGCCGTTGCCAAAGAGTATGTCGATGACCTGGCCTCGGTGAAGTTGGTTCACGTGCTGTCGCCCCTGCATCCTGCCGACCCAGCGGCCATTTGGGACACGCTCAGCGACAGCGATCGCATGGCAAAGGTGACAGAGTTTCTCACCAAGAAACTCAGCGAGATCGGCTATGACGGCGTTGAAGTGGTGACGCTAATGGGTGACCCCGGCACGCAAATTGCCGACTACGCCCAAGAATCAGCGGCTGATCTAATTGTGATGCCCTCCCACGGCCACAAGGGCATCACTCGCCTACTCATGGGCTCGGTGGCTGAGCGGGTGGTGCGCTTGGCGACCTGCCCAGTGCTGATTCTCAAGTAGAGTCGCCCTAGGTTTTTAACGGGCATACTGCCAAACCCCCCGCCGCTCGGTGGGGGGTTGATGTCATTGGGTCAGACACGTTGCTGGTGGCTCCAACTGCGCAGGGATTTGATGATGGCGTTGTCGTCTGGCCCAGGGGCGCGCTGGAGAAAATCCATTAGCGTTTGCGATCGCACCTGCGGAAAGGTAGGGCTGACGGCGCCTTCTACATATTGGCCATCGACCCATTGATAAAACACCAGACCTTGCCGCTGGGTATATTGCCATACCTCAGGAATTTGCAGCTGTTGGTAGATCGTGAACCGTCGCTGGGACGAGCTAGTAATGTCTACTTCTACCGCCAGGTCAGGGGGCGGATCGGTACGCAGGTCGAGTTCTAGGGTGCTGATCTGGTCGGCGTTTTGAATATCGAGTCGCTTGCACCTCTACAGCGAGCGCAATTGCTTCAGCCTCCCCAATATTGACACGCGTCCTTAAATCGTCAACCAACTTTTGATTCTGAACGGAAAGAACCTCTAGCCAGTCTGCCAGTTGAACCGCTTCGATTACAGTTTCACCAGCGCCTTGATTCAGTAATTCCTCATGCACCGCGTGAGGAATTAACACTCTTCCATAAATTTGCTGCATCAGGCCGAGTTGCCCAACCTTAGCCAAATTTGAAACAGGAGACGTATTACTTACAATAACCACCACTACTCTATTTCTAAGGCTTTGAGATCTTCCTGAAACTCAGCAACATCGTAATGAACGCAGATGTCACGATCGGCTAGTAATTTTTGAAACTGCATTCGGTGCAAGCCCATTAATTCACTGGCTTTCCCCAAGCTAATTTTCTCCTGGCGAAAGAGCATCAGCACAATTTCTAGAAACAGCTCCCGTTCTGATAAGCCGCTGGCTTTTACCAAATCATCTGAAATCATTAAGCTCATGGCTGATACTCCAGATCTTGAATGTTATCAATTACTCCTCGACAGGTGGGGTTGGCAAAACCACAAGTTCGCCAATATCAACACTAGGCGGCTGCGTTAGCGCAAAGAGCACCGTCCGAGCCACATCATCGGGCCGCAACGCATCGGGCTTTGGGTCATCAAAAAATGGGGTATCCACCATGCCCGGTTCAATCAGCGTGACCCGCACCCCCGTCCCCTTCATCTCCTCCCGCAGGTTATAGCCGATCGCTGAGACAGCCCATTTCGAGACTGAATACATCGAACCCCCCAGCACCTTACGCCCTGCGATCGAGCCCGTGATGATGACGTGACCTTTGGTTTTCTTGAGTTCTGCCAGGCTGGCCCGCAGCGTGTAAGCCACGCCCAAAATATTGGTATTGACAATGCGCTGCCAAGACTCAACCGGGGCGCCCGAAAAGCCACCCGGCTCGCCGCCGCAGCCCGCATTGGCAAACACCGCATCGAGACGGCCAAACGCCTCTACGGCATTGGCCACCAGCTTTTCTTGCGCCGCATAATCGGTGACATCACAGGCAAAGGTGCGAACGTTGTCAGCACCCAGTTCGTTCGCCAATTTATCCAGCTTCTCAGTAGAGCGGGCGGCTAAGACGAGGTTAAAATTTTGCGCCGCCGCCTGCCGAGCGGTGGCGGCACCGATACCTGAAGAAGCGCCGGTAATCAGTAGGGTTCTAGAATCTGACACGTTGAGTATTTGCCATAGGTCTTCATGGTCATCTTGCCACAGATGCCTATGGGGCATGTGCGGTTAATTGCTTAGCCATTGATTCACATCGTCAATGTGATCCAAAGGGGCTGCTTCTATGGAGCGATCGCCAGTCTCTCGGCCAATTGCCAAACTTTGCTAAAAGACTTTAGCGCCTGCGGATAGAGCGATCGCGCCCTCCCCGTAGGCTGCCGCACTGAGAGATATTGCTCCAGACTATAATCCTGAAAGAATGTTGTCATTGCGCTGAGGTCCGACAGATGACCGACAGTAACGCTTACGCAACTGGCCAATGCAGGTGCGGACAGGTTCGATTTGAAGTGGCTTCAGAACCGTTAATGACCATGACCTGTCACTGCACAGGATGCCAGCAGATGACGGCCAGCGCCTTTAGTTTGAGCGCCCTTCATCCAAGCGGTGGGTTTAAGGTGACATCGGGTGAACCTGTCATTGGCGGGCTGCATGGTGCCACGCGTCATTATTTTTGTGCCCACTGCATGAGCTGGCTTTTTACCCGCCCCGAAGGCATGGATGAATTTGTTAATATCCGGGCCACTATGATGGACAACGCCCAATCGTATAGCCCGTTTATCGAAACCTATACCGACGAAAAGCTGCCCTGGGCAACGACGCCTGCCGTCCATAGCTTCAGCAAATTTCCAGCCCCAGAGCAGTTTCCAGCGTTGCTCTCTGAGTTTGCAAATCGCTCTGCGTAGATGGGTTATACAGTACCGGTGGTGAGCTTCAGAATAGTTTGCTTCCGCAAAGCTGATTGAGCGATCGCGCCCTATAGAACCCTATAGAAACAGTCCATGCCAGTCGATATTCACCACATCACTTCAGATAATATCTTGCTGATGCAGGCACTGCTGACCACCTTCGGCGAAGCCTTCGAGGATGTGGAAACCTACACCACGAAACGCCCCAGTGAAAACTACCTGCGGCGACTGCTGGGCGATGACACATTCATTGCGCTAGCTGCCGTAAAAGGTGGCGCAGTGGTCGGCGGCCTTGTGGCCTACGAGCTGAGAAAGTTCGAGCAGGAGCGTAGCGAGATCTACATCTACGATCTCGCCGTCGCATCGGGGCATCGGCGCGAAGGCATTGCGACGGCCTTGATCGAAAAGCTCAAAGCGATCGCGGCTGAGCGGGGTGCTTACGTAATATTTGTGCAGGCCGATACCACCATTGACGACGAACCTGCGATCGCGCTGTACAGCAAATTGGGCAAACGTGAGGATGTCTTACACTTTGACATCGCCGTTGATGGTGGGCAAGACTCCACATAACATTTCTCGTGCTATTACCTGGATAAGCGGCAGAGTGGTGCTGCTAAGGTAGCTAGTGAAGCGGGACGTCAGACCCATGATGGCTTCAATCTCAAACACCATAGCCGAATCCGCTAGCCGCAGTGTACTTTGCTGGCTGGCTACAGCAGTTATACTGGGCTTCTGATTACACGGTTAATCAGAAAGAAAATTTTCCTCACCTGGATTAGGAGAGCCTGGGACAATGAAAACCCTAGAGGAAATCAAGCAGTGGCTGGCGCAGCATCAAGCGATGCTGGAGGCACGCTACCAAGTGAGTGAGTTAGGTGTTTTTGGTTCCTATGTCAGGCAGGAGCAGACAGAGACCAGCGACGTGGATGTGCTGGTGGAGTTTTACAAGACGCCTAGCTTGCTGAAGTTTGTCAACTTAGAAAACTACCTCAGCGATAATTTGGGGGTCAAGGTTGATTTAGTGCATAAGGCTGGGTTAAAGCCACGGATTGGCGATCGCATTTTGGCAGAGGTCGTCTACCTGTGACCCAGCGTGAGATTCAGGATTATTTGAAGGATATTTTAGATGCTGTGGATGCGATCGAGCAATTTACAGCAGATGTTGATTTTGAAGCGTTCTCGCAGAATCTAGAGAAAATATTTGCCGTTTCAAGGGCAATGGAAATTATTGGGGAAGCAGTGAAGCGAATCCCAGATTTGGTGAGAATTCAATACCCTGATATTCCCTGGCGGGATATTGCTGGCATGAGGGATAAGCTGATTCATGATTATTTCAACACTGACACGGAGATAATTTGGGAAGCAGTTCAAGAGGATATGCCACAGCTTAAAATCATGATCTCTAAAGTTTTAGAAGATTTGGAGCGACAAAGTGAGCAAAAAGGGATTGGCAGTGCAGAATAAATGAATTAAAATTATGCAAACTACTCGATAGCGAGCAGCAGGTATTTTTTGAAGACTTAAATTTGCGGGTTTAGCTGTTCGTAGGTGGTGCAAACACCTGAAGACAGCGCTAAGATTTTCGAGGTCAGCGTGGTCACCGCACAATGCTGGGGACTTATAGGGATGAGAATACTGGTACAGACGCTCAGACGCTCCCTGTCAACCTTGGAGTCAAGGCTAAGGAGGAAGGAGCGATCGTAGCTCACAGTAACGAGTCAATTATATTGAGGCTTTCCACTTAAGCCACTATATAAGGGGTTTCAGGCGGAAATTTTCCCTCTAATAACGGGTTATAGGCTTCAGGAAAAAATATGGGTGACAAATCAAAAATTGTAGACAATCCATCGACCAAGGATATGCTTGATCAAATCAATGGGTTTGATGGATTTGAGGCATTATACCGAGCAGTACCATTTTCAAAGAAGCTGCTTCCAAAACTGGACAACATATTTTCGGATTTTTCTAACCTCAAAGATCAAGCTTCAATCCTGTTAATCCCTGATCAGTTCAACGAGATTTTTTCGCAACATGGATGGATAGCCTATGAGAGCATGAACTTTGAAATAATGAAAGGAGCGATTAAATTATACGAAAACAAAGGATTGGCAAAAGCAGAAGACTACTTGGCTGATTATTACAATGAGGAAACCCTAAAGTGGGGGATCATTAGATTTAAGGGAAATAGCGAATTTCGTCGTCGAATCAGACTAGTTGAATTAGCAAAAGAGGATTATTTATCAGGCAGATATCATGGGTGTATACCACTTCTATTAAGCTTGCTCGATGGTCTAGTGAATGACGTTTCAAAACATGTTGGATTTTTCTCGGAAAATATAGATTTGACTGCATGGGATTGTATTGCTGCGCATGAAACGGGACTTCAAGCACTTGCCTCTTTATTAAACAAAGGAAGAAATAAAACGAACGAAAATTCAATTACCATTCCATATAGAAATGGTATATTACATGGTCGCGAGCTTGCTTTTGACAATAAGATTGTAGCTGCCAAATGTTGGGCTGCCCTGTTTTCCGTTAAAGATTGGGCGAAGGCACTCGATGACGGGAAGAAAGAACCTAAAGCCAAAGAGAGGGTTGGTTGGAAAAACCTTTTCTCCCAAATGGTTAAAACAAGCCAAATGAAAAAGGCTATTGAGGAATGGCAGCCAAGAACTAGTAGCGAAGTTTTATACTTACCTTTCACAGGGGATCCCATTCAATTGCCCGTGAATACCCCAGAAAGGGCTGTCGGTGAATTCATAGATCATTGGTGTAATAAACGATATGGCCTCATTGCAAATGCGCTCTTGTACTTTACTGATACAACACAAGGTAAAAAGGCAGGCATGGCAAGAAGCGACTTTGGAAGGCACGTACCATCTTCCTTCAAAATATTAAGTGTTGATGATCAAGCTGCTGCGGTTTCACATGTAGAGGTGGAGCTTTTTTTGAGGCCGAGAATAAAACTGTAGCTAAACAAGTTTCTGTGCGCGCTATATATCAGGATTCAGCGAATAATCCTTCTGTTCGGCCTTGGACAGAAGGACATTGGAGAATAGTCCAAAACTCATTCACTAAAATTATCTGCTCGGCTAGCTTATGACAGTTTGCTTAGAGCAGACTACCGAAAAGTTCTGGGACATTTTAGAAGCTTCTTGCAGCTGCTCAATCGCTGATTGACTGACAAAAGTTCTGATGTAGGTTGGTGTGGAGCAAAGCGAAACCCAACACCAGTAACGGTTTCGTTGGGTTACGCTAACGCTAACCCAACCTACGGCAGGATAAGGGTTTCAAGAGTTTTGTCAGCCAACCAGGCTCAATCGAATTTTTAGCGATACTTAAAGTGAGAAAAATTGAATATGGAGTCCTTGAGGGGATTTCTTTAATCTGTGCTTCAACACAAAGCTGAGAACTTTATCCAACATTCTGAAAATGATGCAGAGGAGGAAAATTTATGAATTTGAATGACCTGCCGGGAGCAGAGCTAATTCTACCGGGGCTGGATGATCTTCAGGGCGAGAAGGCAAATACTGTTGGATCGCTATTAGTTGCGATCGCATCAACATGCGCCGATGCTTAACCTCAGCAGACCTAGATATACCTAAAAGTCACTTGGTAGCAGAGCCAGAACTCGCTTTATATGCTCATTTTCAGAATAGCCAAGACGATGCCTATTCTTATTACAATGCCCTGTTAGATAACCTCAACAGCTTTTGCAACGCCCTTGAACTTGGCAAAATCACCTAACGCTGCGTTAGCGTGAACAGAATTGGGGCGGAGCCTTAACCGCTAAAGTATAATGTTTCTGCTATAGATCCTGAAAAACAGCCAAGTATGGCGCATAAGAGAATGCACGATTTCGCTTTTGTCCAGTAATCTCTTCGAGAAGACCTATATCAATAAGATCTTTAATCAAAGTATTTGCATTAGGATAGGACAGGTTTGTAATCGTTTCGGCATGTTCTACATTAAAAATTGGCCTGAAATAAAGGCTCTCAAGCAAGGCGATCGCATTACCCGACCTGCGCCCCATTTCGTCAAGTAGCAACTGCCGGTGTTCTTCTTTTAAGTTAACTATTTTGCGAGCGGTAGCCGCCGCTTCCTGAGCAACCTCGTAAACACCACGAAGAAAGAACTTTAACCAGCCTTCCCAGTTGCCACTATCTCTGATAGCCTGCAAGTGATTGTAATATTCAGTACGATATTTCTTGAAATAATAAGAAATATACAACAAAGGGCGTTGCAGTATATTTTGTTCACACAAAAGAAACGTAATCAATAGTCGTCCTGTTCTGCCATTCCCGTCTAGAAAAGGGTGAATAGTTTCAAACTGAGCATGCGCTAATCCGACTTTAATCAAGGTAGGCATAGGCTGTGGGCTATGCAAAAAATCCTCTAAGTTATTGAGAGATTTGGTCATTTCATGAGGCGGCGGTGGTACATACGTAGCTTCAGTCAAAGAGCACCCAGACGAACCAATCCAATTCTGACTACGACGAAATTCTCCTGGATCCCGTTCGGCGCCTCTTACTCCTTGCATCAGCTCTTGATGAATTTCTCTAATTAGTCGCAAAGACACAGGCAGTTCTTGCAGACGCTCAAGACCATAGTTAATTGCAGAAATATAGTTGACTACCTCAGTCACATCTTGAGGATTATCAGGTTCTAAGGCTTGAGATTCAAATTCTAGGACATCTATTAAGGATGCTTGAGTACCCTCAATTTGACTTGACAGCACAGCTTCTTTCCGCACATACATAAACACAAATAAATCTGGGTTTGGCAAAGCATCGGTCGCTCCATCTAAGCGACCCAAAGCGCGATCCGCTTGAGATAATAGATTCCACATTTCCTGATCCATAATAATTTCAGGTATGGGTGGTAATGGCTTTGGTATAAAAGCCTTGTAGCCTTCCAGCTGGTCTATGTATTGCCCTGCTCTGAAAGGCCCAACCATTGTTATCGGTTCCGTTAATACTGAATAACCTTTGGCCCTATATTAACAGAAACAGCCTGTATTCGTTAATAAGTCGTTTTCTGGGAAAGCAGGTATAGAATCCTACGCTACCAGTAGCGCTATGTGATTCGACCTGCCACTACACTGTAATGTCATCTAACGTTTATATCAGCAGAAGGTAAGACGACCCAAAGATGAATAACAAAAACAAGTTAATCGATATTTTGGTGAGTGATTTCTGCTTCGCCCAGAGGCAAACACACCGCAAAGGACGTGCGACCTGGTGCAGACTCCAGGGAAATCGTGCCGTGGTGGCGATTTTCCACGATGCGGCGCACCGTTTCAAGCCCTAGGCCAGAGCCTTTGCCCACCCCTTTGGTGGTAAAAAATGGCTCAAAAATGCGCGATCGCACTTCTGCAGGAATCCCCGGCCCGGTGTCGGTAATCTCGACTCGGGCATCGCCTTTGAAGTGGCAGGTGCGCAGGGTGAGGGTGCCCTGGTCGCCCATGGCGTCGATCGCATTGTCGATCAGGTTGGTCCACACCTGGTTGAGCTCGCTGCCGTGGGCCATCAGCTTAGGCAAAGTCGAGTCGTAGTGGCGCTCGACCTGGATGCCCTGCTTGAGCTTGAAGGCAAACAGCCGCAGGGTATCTTCTAGCCCGGTGTGCAGATCGACCACCTGCTGCGCCCCCTGGTCCATATAGCTGTACGACTTCATCGATTTGACCAGTTCAGAGATGCGCTCGGCCCCGTGCTGACCGCTCTGGATCATCCCCATCACCTCAAAGGAGAGGGCCAGCCAGCGAATGCCCATGTCGCGCAGCTCGGTGGGGCCGTCGCGCCAGCGTGCCGTCAGCCCGTCCAGGGTCTGGGTCTCGATCCCGGCTAGGGCCAGGGGTTCGGCCAGCTCCCAGGCTTTGGCGACGCCGTAGTCTTCGAGCCAGGCGAGCAGTTCATCTTCGCGATCGGCCAGGGTCACCGCATCGGCCCCGCCCTTGAGAATGGTGTCGTAGCCCGCGTCGCGCACCGACTGCCACTGCTGGGTGTGCTCGGGGTCGGGCTGCTGCAGACCGTAGGTCAGGTTCATTTTCTCCAGCTCTCGGATGGCTGGGCCGACCTGACTCAGCGATCGCACCAGGGCAGCGGCGGGGTTATTCAGCTCGTGGGCCAGCCCGGCGGAGAGGGTGCCCAGGGCCGCCATCTTCTCGCGCCCGCGCAAAAACGACTCCAGCCCCCGGATGCGCTGCTGCATCAGACGAAACACCGTGCGCTCAAAGTCGCGGCACTCGTGCAGCAGGGTGAGAAAGTCGGCCCCGGCGATGGTGTGGAACTGGCAGTCGGTCATGGCCTGCATGGTGACGGGTGCGGGCTCGTCGGTGAGTACCGGAATTTCGCCCACAAAGCCGGGGCCTTCGTGCTGGCCAATGGGCATGGCGAGCCCCTCACTCTGGCGGGTAATGCCGATGCGGCCCGACACCATGATGTACACCCTATCGGTCAGGTCGCCTTCTTGGACCAGGTAGTCGCCCTTGGCCAGGTGGAGGGATGTGGCGCGATCGCACACCCACTCCAACCGTTCTTGGGGTAGGTGGTTGAAGGGAGCGATCGCCAGCAAATGCTCTATGCACAGCGCAGAGTCGGTCATCGCACATCCTCCAGGTACTTGTGCACAAACTGTACGCAAATCGACCCCTCGCCTACGCCCGAGGCCACCCGCTTCACCGACCCGTGGCGCACGTCGCCCACCGCAAACACGCCGGGCAGGCTCGTTTCGAGCAGAAAGGGGGGCCGATCTTGCGACCACACCTGCTGCGGCGACACGTCTGCCGTCTGCAAGTCTGGGCCGGTGAGAATGTAGTCCCGGCTATCGCGCTGCACCATTTCCTCCAGCCAGTCGGTGTGGGGAATGGCCCCGATAAAGATAAAGAGAGACTGGGTGGCGACAGTCTCGGTGGACCCGGTAGCGGAGTTGTGGAGCACTAGCGCCTCCAGGTTGGTGTCTCCCTTGGCCTCGACCACCGTAGTGTGGGTCTGCACGTGAATATTATCCGTCGCCTCGATCTGGTCAATCAGGTACTGCGACATGCTTTTGGTCAGCGACTCGCCCCGCACCAGCATCGTCACCGACCTAGCGTATTTCGAGAAATACATAGCCGCCTGCCCGGCGGAGTTGGCCCCGCCCACCACATAAACGTCTTCGTCCTGGCAGGAGAGAGCTTCGGTCTGGGCGGCCCCGTAGTAGACTCCTGCCCCGGTAAACTGCTCCAGTCCGGGTGTATTCAGCCGCCGCCACGACACCCCCAGGGCCAAAATCACCGCGTGGGCGCTGATCTCGCTGCCGTTGCTGAGGGTAATCAGCCGGTAGTCGTTGTCGGTTCGCAGGCTCTGCACCGACTGGGGAGCGAGAATTTCGACCCCAAACCGGCGGGCCTGGGTGACGGCGCGGCGGGCCAGGTCGCTGCCGGAAAGCCCCACCGGAAAGCCCAGGTAGTTTTCAATCCGCGAGCTGGTGCCGGCCTGACCGCCCGGAGCTTCTCGCTCGATCAGCACTGTGCGCAGCCCTTCCGAGGCACCGTAGACCGCCGCCGCCAGTCCGGCGGGGCCACCGCCCACGATCGCCAGGTCGTAAAAAGGCTTATTGGCCGTAGTTTGCAGGCCAACTCGGGTCGCCAGCTCAGTCGTGCTGGGCTGGTGCAAGGGCTCGCCCTCCGGAAACAGCACCAGCGGCAGCTTGGCCTCGGCGGTGCTGCCCACTAGCTTACGGCCTTCGTCGCTGCGCTCGATATCCAGCCAGCGGTAGGGAATTTGGTTGCGGGCCAGAAAGTCTTTGATCTCGTGGCTGTGGGGATTCCAGCGATCGCCCACCACCCGAATGCCCTTGAAGGCGGGCCGAAAGTGAGCCTGCCAGTCGGCCAGCAGGTCATCCACCACGGGGTAAAGCTTCTCCTCGGGCGGGTCCCAGGGTTTCATCAGGTAGTAGTCGAGGTTGACCTCATTAATGGCACGAATGGCCGCGTCGGTGTCGCTATAGGCGGTGAGCAAGGCCCGCTTGGCGTCGGGCACTAGGTCCACGGCCTGCTCGAGAAACTCTACCCCGCTCATTTCGGGCATGCGCTGGTCGACCAGCAGCAGCGCCACGGGGTCGGAGCGCTGAATGACTTGCTTCAAGATATCCAGGGCCTCAGCCCCGGAGCTGGCTCGCATGATGCGGTAGTGCTCGCCGTAGTGCCGCCGCAGGTCGCGGGCAATGGTTTGCAGCACATCGGCATCGTCGTCAACGGTGAGGAGAACGGGTTTAGCCATCGGTAAAGACCTGAGGGGGCAGGGGCAGTTGAGGATCGCGATCGCGAAGAGATGACAGCTGCGAGCATTGTTGCCCAGTGTAGCGAACCTGTGGGTTGGGGATCTGCTTGGAGGATTTGGGG
>NZ_JADEWX010000114.1 GCF_015207395.1 Nodosilinea sp. LEGE 07088 | reverse complement strand
TTTTCCCAACAGTCCGCCCACTCTACTTTTGTCTAAATTCATCGCCGCTAAGCTAGACTCCTGCCCCAGCGCTGGTGCACCTGACTTGGCGGCCTAGAAATCCAATCAAGAACTTAGGACTGCCCAGTACCAGAGTAGAATTCTTCTATGTTGCTCTGTCCTGTGAACACTGTTTTACAAACCTGGTGTAGGCATCATGTACCAAACTAATCCGCCACAGCCTGCCAAAGCTACCCTGCCCACCATGTATGACCTCCCCAGTGAGAACCCGGAGGAGCCCGGTTTGCCCGACGAATTTCACCTGCTCCAGCCCGAGCTACTACGCCTGACCTTTCGCCCGCCCACCTACTCCGCCGATCAGATTTTTACGGCTAGCGATCTTAACCTCTATTACGACGCTAACCACACGCAGTGGTACAAGCGCCCTGACTGGTTTGGCGTACTGGGGGTATCTCGCCTCTACGAAGAGCGCGATCTGCGCCTGAGCTATGTCACCTGGCAGGAGGGCGTAAATCCGTTTGTGGTCATAGAGCTGCTTTCGCCGGGTACCGAAGCCGAGGACCTGGGTCGCACGCTGCGCGACGCCCGCCAGCCTCCTAATAAGTGGACGGTCTATGAGCAAATTTTACGGGTTCCCTACTACATCGTCTTTAACCGCTACACTAACGAGCTACAGGCCTTTGGCCTAATGATGACCCGCTATCAGCCCTTACCCATGGAAGGTCAGAGGATCTGGCTAGAGGATGCGGAGCTGGGACTGGGCCTTTGGGAAGGCGAGTACCAGGGTATAAACCGCCTGTGGCTGCGCTGGTATAATCGCGACCAGCAGTGGATGTTGACCCCAGCCGAGCAGGAGTCTCAGCGGGCCGAGCAGGAGTCTCAGCGGGCCGAGCAGGAGTCTCAGCGGGCCGAGCGGTTAGCGGCTCAGTTGAGGGCGTTAGGCGTTGAGCCAGAAGCCTAAGATCCAGCCTGGAGTCTAGGTAGAGAGTCTTATAACGAGGTCTAGTCGTGGTTAAAGTCGTTAGTCGTCAATCTTTAGGAGTGCAGCCCGTCTACGACATTGGGGTGGCCCACGACCACAACTTTTTGCTGGCCGATGGCCAGGTAGCCTCTAACTGCTTCAACAAGTCGCACTCCACCGCCTACGGGTTTGTCACTTTTCAGACCGCCTACCTGAAGGCCAACTACCCCGTGGAATATATGGCGGCGCTGCTGACCTCCAACAGCGGCGACCAGGACAAAGTGCAGATGCACATCGCCAACTGCATTGCCATGGGCATTGAGGTACTGCCGCCCGACGTCAACCGATCGCTGGTCGATTTCACCCCCGAGGGCCAGAGCATTTTGTTTGGCCTGTCAGCGGTGCGCAACGTCGGCCTGGGGGCGATCGAGTGCATTCTCAAAAACCGCGAAGCAGAGGGGCCGTTTAAGTCGCTGGCGGAACTGTGCGATCGCGTCGATCTCCACGCCGTCAACCGCCGCGCCCTGGAAGCGCTGATTCTCAGTGGTGCCCTTGATACAATTGACCCTAACCGCAACCAGCTGATGCAAGACCTGGAGCTGGTGATCGACTGGGCCCAGAGCCGGGCCAAGGATCGCGAGATCGGCCAGGGTAATCTGTTCGATATGATGCTGGGGGGCGGTGATACTGAGGTCGCATCCCCAGCCAGCGGCTATGAAACTGCCCCCAAAGCGCCTCTAGTGGCCGACTTTGAAGCCCAAGAGAAGCTCCGCCAGGAGAAAGAGCTGCTGGGCTTCTATATTTCCGATCATCCCCTCAAATCGGTGCAACGACCGGCCCGGGTGTTGGCTCCGATTAATCTGGCGGAGCTGCACGAGCAGCCCGACAATGTGACCCTGAGCGCGATCGTCATTCTCGCCGGGGTAAAGCCGGTGATTACGAAAAAGGGCGACCGGATGGCGATCGTCCAGCTCGAAGACCTGACGGGTCAGGCTGAAGCGGTGGTGTTTCCCAAATCCTTTGAGCGCATTAGCCAGCACATCGTCGCCGACAAGCGGCTGATGATCTGGGGCAAGGTCGATCGCCGCGACGATCGCGTCCAGTTCATCATCGACGATGCCGAATCGATTGAAGATGTGCGCATGGTGATGGTCGAGCTCGATCCGCGCCTGGCCGGGGATATTGAGCAACAGCACCGGCTGCGCAACGTGATTCGCAACAACCAGGGAGATGACCCAAAATATGCCCGTGTGCCTGTGATTGCGGTGATTGGCGCCAATCAGCAGCGCCAGTTTGTGCGGCTGGGGGCGCAGTTTCGGGTCAAAGACCCCGAGGCGGCGGTAACGGCTTTAGTCAATGCCAATTTCCAAGCCAAGGCCACGCCGTTGATTAGTGCCTAGGGTTAGGCAGGGCATGGGGATGCGGAGCCGCCACCTACCTCGGGGCAACCTCCATTAAGGCTGGCTAGGATTGGGGCAGTCGTCATTATTGATCTCCCCATTGGCCATGCGGGTATTGCACAAGCGGGCGGTGCTGAGGTCGGTACGGCGCAGATTGGCCCCCAGCAGATCGGCATCGGTAAAGTTGGTGCCGTCCACTTGGGCATCGCGAATCAGCGCTTCTCGCAGGTCGGCTCCGGTAAAGTCGGCCCCGGTGAGCTGAGCGCCAATAAAGTCGGCTCGGTAAAATCTGCCAGCCGTCAGCGTGGTGTTGCTCAGGTCAGTGGCTGACAGACTGGCCTGGTGAAAGATTGCCCCATCTAGGTGGCTGTTGCTCAGGTCGCTACCATACCAGTTGCTGTTACGGGCTTCGGCGTTCTCTAGGTTGACGTGGGGGGCGCTGGCATTCACCAGGCGAGCGCGGGTGAGAATGGCCTCACTCAAGTCGGCTCCCGCCAGGTTGGCCTCTGAGAGATCGGCTTCGCTCAGTATCGTCTGGTGGAGATTGGCCTGACTCAGGTCGATTTGGGTCATCTGGGCTCTCAATAGCCGAGTCTGGCTGAGATTGGCCCCGGCCAAGTTGGCGTTGGTGAGGTCAGCGTTCTCCAGGTTGGCTCCCGCTAGGACAGTGCCGCTGAGGTTGCAGGCGACGCAGGTGCGGCTGATCAGAAACTGCCGCAGTGAATCGTTGGCAACCCCCGGTGCGGCTGCCAACCCCAGCAAAGCAGCAAGACCCATCGCGAGCTGCCGGGGCCTAATACTGGGGTGTTTGATTGTGCAGCGCGCCATAGTTTGCCGTCTCAAAAATTTTAGACTCAAGAATCTACGATCAAGTCTAGAGATTGCTTCTACAATGTGTCAGCATCTCTAGCCCTAGGCGTTGCCCTGGGCGGGGAGATGAGCTGCTAGAGCATGGCTCTGACCCCTAGACAGTCTTAATTCTACTGTTCGCTCTCGGTAGTTTGACCGTATGGCATCCACATCGGCTACTTCGTCCCTTAGTTCTCGTCGGCGGCAGCGTCCTGGGCCGAGTCTTCAGGTTAAGCCCTGGGAATGGGTATGGGTGACGCTGTGGGTACTGTTGCTGGGTGGCTCGGGAGTGTTTTGCGGCTGGGCGCTGATCTGGCTGACCCGGATTCCGCCACTGCCCGATTGCGACCAGATTACGCCCTTTCACTCCTCCAGTGATCTGTTGTACTGCGCCAAGGCCCAGGCCCGCACTGGGGAACCCAATAACCTGGTGCAGTCGGTGTTGCTGACGGCTAACTGGCCTAAGACCCATGCCCAGTACGACGACTCCCAGGAAATTCTGAAGGATGCTTCAGAGCAGATTCTGGTGCTGGCCAATCGCTGGGCCCAGGAGGGCAAGCTCGACGATGCCGTTGATCTGGCGGCGGAGATTCCGCTCAATACGCCCCTGCGCAAACCGGCTCAGTCGGTGATCTTTGAGTGGCAGCAAGACTGGCAGCAGGGCCGGGCGATCGAGGCGCAGCTCAAGCCCGCCCTGGCTGCTAGCGATTGGGAGCTAGCTAAGACCTACCTACAAGAGTTTAAGCGCCTCAAGAGTGACTACTGGCTGACGACTCGGTACGTATTTTGGCAACGGCAGCTTCAGACCGAAAAGCAGGGCTGGGATCAGCTGTTGCAGGCCCGTACCTTGGCAAATACCAATCAGATTGAGAATCTACGTCAGGCGATGGTGCTGGCTCGGGCTATTGATCTGCGCAGTCAGGTCTGGATCGCGGCTGAAAAAGATGTCGATCTCTGGAGCAAGACTGTGATCGAGGTGGCGCTGCAGCGTTGGCAGGTGGGCGATCGCACTGGGGCACTAGAACTGGCCCGCGTGGTGCCCCCTGGCCCTCACCTCAGCGGCAGCGCCCGGGAACTGGTGAACTTGGCCCAGGCCCAGCGGCTGGTGAGCGAGGCTGAGCCCTCTGGTGAGGGGTTAGCACCCCGCTATGGCCATATGCTGGCGCTAATGGGCGCGATCGCAGCCATCGATCAGCTCCCGGCGAACAGTCCCTACGCGGCGGCTGACCTATCCTCGACAGAGCAGTGGCAAAGCCAGCTCGAAGATTTAAGGCGGCTGAAGTTTAGCGATATGGTAGCCCGACTAGGACAGCGCACCACCTACGAGTGGGCTATTGATCAGGCCCAGCAGGTCGAGATCGGTCGCCCCCGGCGGATTCAGGGGCAGACTTTGGTGGCCCAGTGGCGGGCCAACATTCAGCGCATCGAAGACCGACCGACGTTGACCGAGGCTCGCCGTCTGGCTCGACCGGGCACGATTGCGGCCCTCGAAACCGCGATCGCAAAAGCCGGAGAAGTTGAGCTAGGCCGTGCCCTGCGAGTCGAGGCCCAGACCCTGGTGGCTGAGTGGCAGCAAGAGATTCAGGTGATCGAAGACCGACCCATGCTCGATGCGGCGGTGGCTCTAGCCAACGATGGCAAGCTGACTGAAGCGATCGCCGAAGCCCAAAAAATCGAGCCGGGCCGCGCCCTCCACAGTCGGGCTCAGGATTTGATTCAAGAGTGGACGACCACCCTTCAGATTGCCGAAGACAAGCCCATTCTAGATGAAGCCAAGGATCTGGCCTACGGCGGTAGCCTGTCGGCGGCGATTAGCCTGGCCGAGAAAATCGCCCCTGGGCGGGCCCTCTACGCCGAAGCCAAGGCTGCGATCGCCCTGTGGAAGGCTGAGCGAGCCTATATCTGGTCGATCTGGGAAGCCGAAGGCAGAGATGGGGCTGGCGACGATAGCGCTCCAGCGGCAGAGTCAGAATGACGGCACCCTCCCTGCGCCTGATGCTGGTCGACGAAGACCCCGTTTTTCGGATGGGGCTGCGGATCTGGCTGGAGCAAACGGCTGGGTATCGGGTGGTCGCCGAAGCTAGCCAGGCCGAAGCAGCCCTGGCTCTATTAGCCAGGCAGGGCACCGGGACGCAGACAGGCTCATCCTCTGGCCCATCCTCTGGCCCATCCCCAGATTGGACTCCCGAGTCGTCGCCCGACTGGGCCGAGGCCTGGGCTGCTCCAGACGACCCTCCCCAACTCGCTGTCGATCTGGTCATTTTGGACTTAGGCCTGGGGATGGGGCAGCCCGATCAACTGCCGGGGCTGCGCCTCTGTGTTGACCTCAAGGCCCGCTACCCGGCTCTACCCATATTGGTGCTCAGCGCTCAGGCTGAGCCGGTGATGGCAGCGGCGGCCCGGCAGATGGGGGCCGATGGGTTTGGGGCTAGGAGTATGGCCGTGGCCGATCTCGATCGGCTGATTCAGCAGCTGGCCCGGACGGGGCGATCGTCTGGCAGTCCGCCGCCCAATACTGAGAGCGTCAGACCAGGGCAGCGGCAGCCCGCTTTCCAACCGGCAGACGACGCGACGGCCTTGGCTCCCGGCCTATTGACAACCCTGCGGATAAACCTGCGGCGGTCGTCGGTGCAGCAAATTGAGGCCATGATGGCGCAGATTGAAGCCGAGCGGCGGCGGGGGAGAGGCTCTCTGGTTGCGGAGGCCGTGTTGGCCGGGCGCTACCGAGAATTGAGGGCGGCGCGCTGGCTGATGCGGCGGCTGTTGGCTACCCCCGCTGTTCTAGACCCGGGGCAGTCAGCATCGGGGCGCTCTGACCGCAGCATACGCCCTGATCTGCCGACCCGCGACCTTGTCCAGGGTGGCAGCATACCCCCTAGATCGCCCGTGTCGGGGGGCCAAAAGACCGGTTGGCCCGACGATGCCCTGGCTGTCGCAGTGGGGAACCGTCTGCCCGTCGCCTTAGGTGACCTGGCTACCCTGGTGTTTGAGGGGGTCTTTCGCCAGCTTCAGGGGGGGCTCGACAACACCAGCGGCATTCCCCTCGAAACCGACATTCTGCGCGCCGATCGCAAGCGCGAGCTGTTTTATCTGGTCTTGCGCAAATTTGAAGACGCCCTCGACAACCTGCGCCAGGCAGACGTACCGCCGGGGCAGCTGCCGGAGAAAAGTCCGCTAGTGCTACGAGATGTGTGGGAAGCCACCATCACCGACTACTTTGGCCGCTACTACACCTTGCCGGTGAACAACGTTGAGCAGCCCGTCGTGCCGACCCTGCTGGCCGAAGCCGAGGTGGTACAGGCCGCCATTCTCGATCGCATTCCCCTGGTGCCGATGCTGCTGGGACATTTGCTGTTTAACGAATCGGTGATTGTAGACGGCGGCATCTACGAGGCCACGGCCCCAGCCGCGCTGGCCCGCAGCCAAGAATTGCTAGAACACCTGCTGATTCAGCTGGCCAACGCCGTGATACAGCCACTACTCAACAATTTTGCCGATGTGGAGTTGCTCAAAAAGAACCTCTACCAGCGCCGCATGATGACCAGCCGCGATATCGAGCGCTTTCGCAACGATCTGTCCTGGCGCTATCGATGGGACGGGCTGATCAACGAACCCCGAGCTATTTTTGAGAGCCAGTATCGGCTGTTTGGCGTTACCGAACGCGGTATTCAGTCTCAGCTGATCTACTCGCCCCGGCGCGACGAGCTGGAGCAACTCTCAGGGTTACAGCGGGCCGTGACCCTGGCGGTGGAGACCCGCGATGCGGTGGCACCTCGGTTTCGCTCGGCGGTCTCTCTGGTGGGCAGCGGCATTGTGTATGTGCTGACCGATGTGATTGGTCGGGGCATTGGGCTGATTGGCCGGGGCATTTTGCGCGGGGTAGGCGGTGGCTGGCGCAACGCTGGCTATCGCCGCGATCGCCAGGATGGCAATCTATGATGGCAATCTATAATGACGAAGCGCTGCATGCCCCCATGCCCCGGCGTAGATTACGGCGAAAATTATCGGAACCAGGGCGATCGCCCGGTGAGTTCACACAAAACTCGCTTTCTTTTTGGGACAATCAGCAGGTATGACCTGATCGCCTGCTGCCTCAAGATATTTGTGGGATGGTTTCTGTTGGACCAGACGGTGGCCTGGGCTATCGATTCTCGCTGATGAGTTAAGGGGGGCTAGACGCAGGGGTAGCCCAGGAAATAACGTCAACCACTGACGCGCGTGCCCGGGCTGCTTGTACCCAATCTACAGGGAGTTAATCAACGCCTATGAAGTTGAGCTTGGTGCGACCCGCAGGGCCTTTGCTAACTGGGGTAAGACATCTGGTTTGGTTGAGCATCTGGCTCCTGTGGCTGCCTCTGGGAATCTACCTGGCGGTGCTGAATCAAGGCTATAGCCTGGAGCTATTGCAGGGGGCTTTGTTGGCGATCTCATTGATTGGCTTGGTGGTAATCAATGCCGAAACCGCTGTTGTGGTCTACAGCTGTTTTCGCCCTAACCCCTGGATCAATCGAGGCATGTTGCAGCGGCTCAGCAGCACCCTACGACCCTGGCGATCGACTGAGCGGGCGGTATTGACCCCAGAACTCTCGCCCCAGGTGGCGTTGCCTTTTGTCTCGGTAATTGTGGCGGCCTACTTGCCTAACGAGCAATACATTATTGAAGACACCCTGCGCCACTGGCTATTTCAGGTGACACCGCCCACCCAGGGGTGGGAAATCATTCTGGCCTACAATACGCCTACCTCACTGCCGGTAGAACGTCGTCTGCAGGCTTTGGCGGGGCGACATCCGGCTCTGGTGCTGTTGCCTGTACCCCACAGCCACTCTAAGGCCGAAAACCTAAACGCAGCTCTCCAGGTGGCCCAGGGAGACATGACGGGCATTTTTGATGCCGACCACCATCCCGCCCCAGACTGCCTGAGTCGAGCTTGGGCCTGGCTCTACCAGGGACGCTATGACATGGTGCAGGGACGCAATATCATTCGCAATGCCAGAGACAGCTGGCTGACCCAGCTGATTGCGGTGGAATTTGAGTGCATCTATGGGGTGGGCCACTACGGGCGATCGCTGCTGGCCGATACGGCCCTGTTTGGCGGCTCCAACGGCTATTGGCGCACCTCGGTGCTGCGCCGGTTGGGCTTTCACCCCACCCGCCTTACCGAAGATATCGATGTCACGGTGCGGGGCTTGCTCAAGGGCTGTCGTCTGGTGCATGACCCAGCTATTGTGACGACAGAACTCGCTCCCGACAACCTACAGAGCCTGTGGCTTCAGCGTCAGCGGTGGGGTCAGGGCTGGCTGGAGGTGGCAGGCCTACACCTGGGTCAGGTGCTACGGTCGCCCCACCTCGATGTCGTACAAAAAACCTGCTGGGTGCTGATGCTGCTCTTTAGCCAGTTTTTTTATCCCTTGGTATGGCAGGTGGTGCCAATGCTGCTCAGCATTCACCTGAGCAGCAGCAATCGCGACCTCAACTTTGAAACCCTCAACCTGGTGCTCATGGGCCTACTGACCCTGAGCGCCCTGCTACAGGTCGCGGTGGCGATGATGCTGCGCCCCGAAGGGTCTATCTATACCCGTCGCCATGGTGTGCTGTACTGTTTTCTGTCGCCCATCTATTTTTGGTTCAAGGCGCTGATTGGCATGGTAGCGGTAGTCAACCACCTCTCCGGCAGCCGAGTCTGGCACGTGACTGCTCGCACCAAGAGTAAACCCAATCGGTGGATGGTGGCGCAGCGCAGCGCGAAGTGAACTCTGCTGGAAGGGCAATGGATAAGGCCACCTGGGAACAGTCACCTCTGATTGACGAGGTGCCTAACCATCGGTTAGATGATGCTTACACGCTATGGAAACAGATAGCTTTTTCCAGTCTGGCCCGCAACCCTATCCGAAGAATTGCCCTAGGCACGCTGGAGAAGATTCATAATCAAAGACACTACAAAGACCGCTAAAAAGACATAAAACAAAATTTTAGCAATACCAGCCGCACCGGCAGCAATACCGCTAAAACCAAAGAATGCGGCGATCAAAGCCACAACCAAAAAAATCAATGCGTAACGTAACATGGGGTTCTCCTAAAGTGGAAATCGGCGGTAGTTCTATCAACTAACTTCACCAGTATCAAGAGTTGTGGCTACCGACACATCTTCCGACTGGCTGCTCTTGATCTCCGGCTTTAGACATAGAAAAAAGATCCTGACCTTAGCCATTGGATAGGTCTAGAACGCCGGTACAGAAACCCGATTTCTCGGCCAGAATGCCAGTCATGCCGTTAGGGCAGTGACGAGTAATTTAGCGCGACTGAAAAATATTTTGCACCATCTGGCGATCGCTGCTCTGAGCCGCCCGATCCAGCTCTTCCACTTCCCCAGCATCCAGTCGCCAGCCCAGGGCAGCGGTGTTTTGCTCGGCCTGAACCAGGGTTTTGGCCCCCGGAATGGGGATAGTGCCTTGGCAAATGCACCAGTTGAGCGCCACCTGGGCTGAGGTTTTTTGGCGTTGGGTGGCGATCGCGCCCAGGGTATCCAACAGCGGCTGAATGCGCGGCCGCAGCTGGCGAAACAGAACTCCCCGCAGGCCCGCTGGGTAGGGCCCTGGGGCCGAGTATTTACCGGTCAACAGGCCCAGGGCCAGCGGGCTGTAGGCAATCAGGCGAATGCCTAGCTGATCGCAGAGATCCTTCAGCCCCAGCTCGCTGACCGGGTAGGTCGACAGCAGCGAATACTGTACCTGGAGCGTGGCGATGCTTAGGCCGCGTTCCTGAAAGCGCTGGTGGGCCAGCTTTAGCCGTTTGGGGCCAAAGTTCGATAGGCCAATCGCCCTCGCCTGCCCTTGAACGCAGAGATCCGCCAGCCCGTCGAGGAATGGCCCCTCCTGCCAGGGGGCGTAATTAGCAGTTGACCAATGCATTTGCACCAGGTCGATGGGCCTTCCCAGACGTCGCACCGAGGCCGCCCCAGCTTTTACCACCAAACCAGGGGTGAGCCGCCACGGGTAGGCAGCCAGTTTCGTGGCCAGACAGAGGTTTTCCCGATGGGGCCCGTCGTAATCTTGAGCGAATTGCCCCAGCAAGGTTTCGCTGCGGCCATTGAGTCGCCCGGTGCCGTAGGAGTCGCCGCTGTCGAATAGCGTTACCCCGTGGCTGAGGCAGTGGTTGAAGACCTGCTGTAAGTCGCCATCCATGCTCTGGTCGTAGCCCCACAGCAGCTGGTTGCCCCAGGCCCAGGTGCCGCAGCCCATCTCGGGCAGAGTCAAAGGCGTTGGGGCATCTACGGTAGGAGCGGGCATAGGTGACTCACAGGGAAAGGGCAATCCCTATTATTCCAGGTCAGACAACCCTGACTCTATCCGTTCAATTGCCGGGGCGGCAGTTTGCGCGCCGGGTGCCGCCAAACAGGCGCGATCGCCCAGTGACAAGCCCAAATGCTGAGTCAGAGCCCGCAAATAACCCGCAACCAGCCCCCCGCCTCTGGCGACCGAAACAGGTATAGGCACCGCTCCTGCACCTCTAAATTTGGCTCTGAAAAGTCGCCGAGCTGCACCGGGCCTTAAAACCGCTTTCGTACATGCTGTAGCGACAGCCTTACCAGGCTAGCTATCGCAAGCCCGACTGCACTCGCCACAGGCTGGCGTAGATGCCATTGAGATCTAGCAAGTCCTCGTGGCGGCCCCGTTCGACGATTTCCCCCTGGGCCATCACGTAGATACAATGGCAGTGCCGAATGGTGGAGAGGCGGTGGGCGATCGCCAGGGTCGTCCGGTTTTGGGTAATCACCGCCAGCGATCGCTGGATCGCCGCCTCGGTCTCGTTGTCCACCGCCGAGGTGGCCTCATCCAGCACCAAAATCGGCGGGTCTTTGAGAATGGCGCGGGCGATCGCCAGCCGCTGCCGCTGGCCCCCCGAGAGCTTTTGTCCCCGCTCACCCACAATGGTGTCGTAGCCCTGGGGCAGCTGTACGATAAACTCGTGGGCCTCCGCCAGCTTGGCCGCGTGGAGAATTTCATCCGGTGTCGCGTCAAAGGTGCCGTAGGCGATATTCTCCGCCACGGTACCCGAAAACAAAAACACATCCTGGCTAACCAGACCTATGCAGCGGCGCAGATCGCGGGGCAGCAGGTCTTGAATTTCCTGGCCATCCACCAAAATGCGGCCCTGCTGGGGTTCGTAAAAGCGCAGCAGCAGCTTCACCAGAGTGCTCTTGCCCGAGCCGGTGGCCCCGACAACGCCAATGCTCTGCCCGGCGGGAATATGCAGCGAGAGATCCCTCAGCACGGGCTGACGGTCGTGGTAAGCAAAGGTGACATTGTCAAAGCGCACGTCGCCCTGCACCTGCTCCACCGGCAGCGGGTTGCGACCGGGAATTAGCTCCACCGGGGTATCGACTATGCCCATCACCCGCCGCACCGAGGCCATCGCCCGCTGGTACTCATCCATAATTTCGCTGAGCTGGGTAAACGGCCACAGCAGCCGCTGCACGATGAACACCATAAACCCGTAGGTGCCCGCCGACAGGGTGCCGTTGGCCACCGCCATACCGCCGAGGAACAGCATGGCGGTAAAGCCCACCAAAATCACAATCCGAATCAGGGGAATGAAGGCAGCACTGAGGGCGATCGCCCGACGGTTGGCATAGCGATAGGCATCGCTGTCTTGGGTGACGCGATCGTATTCGTAAGCCTCGGCGGTAAAGCTCTTGATGGTGGCAATGCCCGAGAGGTTGTTCGCCAGCCGCCCGCTAATCAACCCCGCCTTGTCGCGCACCTGGGCGTAGCGGGGGGCCAGCCGGCGCTGAAAGGCGAGCGACCCCCACAGCACAAAGGGAATCGGCAGCATCGCAAACCACGACACCCCCGGTGCCAGCACCAAAAACGTGGTGCCCACCCACAACACCGTCGTAAAAAACCGCAGCAGGTTGTGAACGCCCGTGTTCAAAAACCGCTCTAGCTGGTTGATGTCGTCGTTGAGAATCGACAGCAGGTCGCCAGTGCTGCGGTCTTCAAAGTAGCTGAGATCCTGGCTCTGCAGGTGGCTGTAGGTGTCGATGCGCAGATCGTGCTGGAGATTTTGAGCCAGGTTGCGCCACAGGCTGGCGTAGATGTACTGGGTCAGCGACTCCAGGCTCCAGACCAAAAACGTCAGCGCCGACAGCACCCCCAGCTGACCGGAAATGCTGATAATGCCCGTACGGGCAATCAGCGAGCTTTCGTTATTGGTCACCACGTCGATGGCAATGCCGATCAGGTAGGGCGGGGCCAGATCAAAGATGGTGTTGAGAATCGAATTGGCGATCGCGCCCCAGATCTGCGGTCGGTAGCTGCGCCCATAGCGCAACAGCCGCCTCAAGGGATGCCGTACCGACTGAAACGTGGTCATAGATACCCTGACTGCAAAAGCTCAAGTGTAGCGCCCAGAGACCAGGTACCTGTTAGGGTTGACAGGATTTTGGCGATCAGCCAGCCCGCGATTTTTGGGAAGAGTAGACCTACTCGATCAGCACAGGTTGGGTGAGCAAGCCATGGCGAAACCTATGGCAACCGACCTGCTTAGCAATTCCTGTTTGCCGCACGGCTTGCTTGACGACTGTTTGAATTCCACTCTCATGCCAATGATGCCGCTGCATTCAAAAAAGCTTCAATCTCAGGCCGCCCCATCTCTTTGGGATGTCGCTTGTGGTGAAACAGGATGTATCGCCTAATTCACTGGATATAGGTTTCTTCTATACGGTAAGCATAATGCTTTAGCCGCATGGCCTCATACACCTGGTCTAGCAGCTTTTTGAGCCTCTTCTGGAGGAAAGGCTCATGTGCCATCGGTACGGCATGTGATAAATACTACTCTATAGTTGATATATACTATAGCTAAAATATGCGGAAAGTTTCTGCCTATCCACCCAGATCCGGATAATATACGGAAACTTTCTCGCGATCTGGCGAATTGAGGTAGATATACCGAAACTTTCTGCCTATCTACCCTGACAGGGATAATATACGGAAACTTTCTCTCTAATAAGGTTGTTGGGCGGCTTCAAATCTTGCAGGGGACAGCACTTTGATTTTCCTGGTGGGGCAGTGGAGGTTTAGAATCAAGCAATCCCATCCAAAAGAAGATTGCTGACCAAGAGATAAATCCATGAGTCGAATTGTTTTAACCACCATTGGCTCTTTCGGGGATCTACATCCCAAAATTGCGATCGCGTTTGAGTTGCGTCATCGGGGGCACGATGTGGTATTTGCGACTCATAAGGAGTATCAGCACAAAATTGAAGCTCTAGGATTTGGGTTTCATCGAATGCGCCCTGACAACACCGCGCTCAACGATCCTCAAGAGATGGCGCGGATGATGAATTTGAAGACAGGTACGGAGTATGTTGTTAGAAATTGGGTTTGTGCGAGCTTGCATGAAACATATACTGACTTGATGGAAGCTGCGAAAAATGCCGATCTCATCATCAATGGTGAAGGTGTGTTTGCAGCCCGATTAGTGGCAGAAAAATTAGGAATTCCCTGGGTGCTAACGATGCTGTCACCTTTGGGTTTTCTTTCTGCTAATGATCCATCGATCACACCGGGATTACCAGCTATTTTCCAGCTACCAGGCTTGAATTCCATAGCCCAGCGAGGGATTCGGCAACTCGGCAAAGTTTTGACAAAATCTTGGGCAAACCCTGTTCATCAATTACGACAGGAGATGGGATTACCTCCCCTGAAAGGCAACCCATTGATTGATGATAAATATTCTCCTTATCTTGTGCTAGCAATGTTTTCGTCAGTACTGGCTAAGCCTCAGCCTGATTGGGCTGCAAATACGGTACTTACAGGTTTTCCTTTCTATGATGGGAGTGAAGGTGGCGCACAACTCTCACTGGAACTAGATCAATTTCTGGACATGGGTGAGCCACCGATTGTATTTACTTTAGGGTCAGCCGCAGTCATGGCTCCAGGGCAATTCTATGAGGAAAGTATCAAAGCAGCAAAACGCTTAAATCGCCGCGCTGTGTTGTTGATTGGCAAGAATGTGCCGCCAGCCAATCTTTCAGACAGCATTATTTCGGTGAACTATGCACCTTACTCGCAACTTTTTTCGCGGGCTTGTGCGATCGTTCATCAAGGCGGCATTGGCACAACGGCTCAGGCATTACAGGCAGGTCGTCCAACGATTGTGATGCCTTACAGTATTGATCAACCGGACAATGCAGCTAGAGTTGAACGCCTGGGAACTTCGCTAACGGTTTCTCGCAAACAATATGTAGCAAAACGAGTTGCCAAGCAGTTGGGTGAATTACTAGAAAATCCTAATTATGCAGCTAGAGCCGCAGAAGTTGGAGCTATTATCCGAGCAGAAGATGGGGTGAAAGTAGCATGTGATGCGATTGAAAAACAACTTAAAGCTGCCTAAATCTCACCGTGAGCGCCAGCAGCCCAACACGTCGCTGCACCGGAACGTATCAAGGTTATCGGTGAGATGCAAAGGTGCTCTGCGTCCGGTGAGCTTTGCCGTTAGCCTTGTGTCAGCCGAAACCGGAAGTTTTTATGAGTGGTAGTGCTTCAATAAGAAAAGCCGTGGTGGCAGACGCTGAAGTAATTTCTGTAGTACATGTCGCATCAAAGCAGGCAGCGTACAGAGGACTTGTGCCAGCGCCGGTTCTCTCGAAGCTTTCTGCACCTCAAGCACACGTCAAACGCCAGGAAATGTGGCGCAAGGTTTTGGCGAACGATAAGGTCGACGTTTTTGTCGCCGAGCTTGATGGACAGGTCGTCGGTTTTGTGAGCTCGGGCCTTACACATGATGATGAAAGGCTCCAAAAGGCTACGGGAGAGATATATGCCCTCTACGTTTCTCCCGATCAGCAGCGGGGCGGTATTGGCCGAAAGCTGACTGGCGCTGCATTGCGTGGGCTTGAGAAGCGAGGATTCAGTGAGGCAACGCTTTGGACGGCTTTGCCATCTGCTCGAAGCTTTTATGAAGCAGTTGGTTTTCGGTTGGACGGTGCCGAAAAAGTGAGCCCTTTGGTTCCTGGATATTTTGTCCAGGTCACAGATGTCCGCTACCCTTTTAATTTGGCTAACAAGGCGGTCGAGACGGATCGCTAAACGCAACTCTCACCTCGTCGTTATGCTCTAGGAGGAAAAGTGAAAGTAGTATCCAAGATAAATTCCGAGCACTATCAGTGGGGGGTAGGGTGTGATGGGTGGCACTTAGTCAAATCACCAGCTTTGAGTATCATCCAAGAGCGTGTTCCTCCCGGATGTAGCGAAACGAGGCACCTGCATCGAGAATCGGAACAATTCTTCTTCGTTCTTTCTGGTTGTGCCACATTGGAGGTTAATGGTGAGGCTTTTCAGCTCACTGAACACCAGGGCTTCCGCGTTCCCCGCAATACTCCCCATCAATTAAGAAATGATGGTCAGATTGAGCTGCATTTTGTTGTAACGTCAACGCCGCCAAGTCATGGTGATCGTATTGAAGCATGAGCATAACAAGTCGCTCAAGTTCGCTCCGGCCCTGCCGGTCCTCCTGCGGACAGCTTTTCTGTTGTGCTCCAAAGCCGACGCTTAGCTAAATCGTTAGCCCGCAAGACTATCCGTGGTGGCGTTCATCAATCTCATCTGCTGGAGTCCAGAATCAAACCGTCGTGAGTCCGGTCATAGAGCAAAGCTTGCAAGACGACTATAGTGGTTCGTTGGTGTAACTACGGCCATATGCCTGAAACGCCTATTCAGAAAGGCTTCATCTGTGCTACATCCATCGAAAACCACTACAGAGAGCACTACCTTCCAAATGTAGTTACAGGTTAAACTGGAGAAAGATAGCAGCATCCTCACTAATGCCTACGATTCTGCAGGTTGGCCCATACAGTTTTATCTTTTTCAGCTCTGATAGAGGCGAACCTGCTCATATCCATGTGAAGCGTGATCGGCAGCTAGCTAAGTTTTGGCTTGATTCTGTTTCTTTGGCAAAGAATCGAGGATTTAAAGACCACGAATTGAACGATATTTCTCAGCTAGTGGAGGAACACGAACAAACACTGTTGGAGGCTTGGCATGACTACTTTGACGCTTGAAACAGAACCCCTTGCAGTACACGTCAGCGTGACCGATGAAAGTTTAATAGTAGGCTTGGTCGATGGACGCAGTTTAATAGTTCCCTTGTCTTGGTATCCTCGTTTGCTAAAAGCATCCCAAAAGGAGCGGCAAAACTGGCAACTCTTAGCAGATGGTTATGCGATTGAGTGGGTTGATTTAGACGAACATATTGGTATTGAAGGTTTGCTAGCAGGTAAAAAAAGTGGTGAAAGCCATAGCTCTTTTGAACGTTGGCTGTCGATGCGAGGCACTTCTTCACAGGATGAGCAGGCTAACAATTCAAATGCAGCGGACGGTTAAGAGCCTTTGTCGTTGGGTTGAAGGTTATCTGCTGCCGCTGATTTGAGCCGTTATGCCGCTGAATCGCTAGTTAGGACGGTAGCTTGAAAGTTATGTGCGATCATTTAGAAGCTAGACAAAAAATACTTAGTATATTTGGACAAAGTTCACAGATTTTTGCTGCAATTGCCTATGAGTCAGCAAACCTTTCTGAAAGTGCCCTTCGTCTGGGAAGAACCGAAACCGTTGATTGAAGTTTCACCTCGATTGACTTTTGCACCAGTGACCGCAAGGTACGACGACCAGTTAGTTTCAGCCGTTAGAAGTGTAATGGCTTCATCACTAGATGCCAGCGATCAGAAAAGAGCATCAGAGAATGATCTTTATGCAGCGGTTGAGGGGTTTTTAGATTCAGCCAGAGAGGATTTTTCATATCAACCTGGATAGTGGCAGTTTGGAATTAATGAAAATGGGGATATCGTAGGCTTTGTTCTTCCGGTCATTTTCAACGGAAGTGCTAAAGAGGATTTAGAAGAGGGAACCATCTACTACCTTGGAGTTTTGCCTGAGTACCGAGGGCTTGGCTTTGCAAATGATCTTTTGGCGCAAGGAACACGGACATTACAAGAAGTTGGAGTTTGGCAAGTATTTTGTGATACAGCAGTTGCTAATGTGCCAATGATTTCTGCGTTCAAGCGGGTTGGATATCGGCAGTATAGTGAACCTTGGGAACGCCCTGTTTAATTACTGTAGATTGACGCCGCATAATCGGGATAGGGAGAATCCTCACGAATCCCCCCTCCCACACCACCCTGCAAGCGTCCGCACAGGGCGGTTCCTCAGAAAGTTTTAGAAGTCAAAACCTTCTCGGCTTTCGACCCCCAGAGTTGGCTACACCATTAAGCGCCGTTCCTATAGCTCCCCCGTTCGGGTTCATCGCTCAGAACGAGCCCCGGTGGATCCTCTCTGCTTTCCATGGTTCAGCCCAACACCAGAGTCCGGCCCATTACAGACTGGCGTTTGGCTACTATGGCCTCGGCTGACTTCTACCCCCGTCAACGCTTGTTGCCAACCGTTGGGCCATCCTCAAGTCCTTAGGGTTCTGTGGCCACCTACCCGTTTCCAGGTAGACCTCAGTCAGACTCCCGTAGCCTCAATGACGGTCAAAGGAGCAGACCTCCCCAGATAAGAACGTGAACTTTCCCTGCACAACCGCGTCATTTACCGTATCTCCTGAACCATAGGGCTTTATTGTGTTGTGCCAACTCGCCCCAGAGACTCGGCCTTCTATGACGTTTCTGTCCGTCGGCTCGCAGTTTTGCCGCTGGCTTCCTTCAGACCCTTCCTCGCGGAAACGCCCTTGCCTTAAGCTAGTCGTTGTCGTCGCTCGGCTCCTATAATTTTCGAGCATTTAGACGCTGGTTCTCCGACAGGGGACTTTCACCCCATGAGTTCACGCCCATGCTGGGCGTACACACTGCGTTGGTGCGGGCGGAACAGGTATTATCGGTGGGTATTCAAGGTTATCTGCCGCCGCACAACTTCACCGTTATGCCGCAAAACAAGACCGCGCTGTCACCAAGGATCAGGAAACAACTACATGTCCACACGACCCGGTTCAAAGTCAATTCTTCTCGTTGTCGACGTGCAAGTCGGTGTTGTATCTTCCGTTTGGGAACGTGACCGGATCGTCGGCAACGTCGCGCTGGCTGTTTCCCGCGCTCGCGCAGCCGACGTGCCTGTCGTCTGGGTTCAGCATGACGACGAGCAACTGAAGCGCGATTCCCCAGAGTGGCAGTGGGTGCCCGAACTGGGGCTGGAGCTTGATGAGACTCGCGTCTACAAGAACTTCAACTCTGCCTTTGAGGGCACAGAACTGCTTGAGGTACTGGACAAGATGGAGGTCTCGCACATCTACTTGGCCGGTGCAGCTACAAATTGGTGCATTCGCGCTACCGCGTACGCAGCCCTTGAAAGAGGCTTTGATGTCACACTGCTGAGTGATGCCCACACGACCGTGGATATGGAGCTTGCCCCGGATCGTGTCGTAGAGGCTCGCATGGCCATTGACGATCTGAACGCGGCCATGCGTTGGCTCTCCTACCCTGGTCGAGTCAACTGTGTAGCGTTGGCCAAAGAGGTCAGCTTTGGAGCGTCGTAGGTTGCAGCCTAACCCCGCGCGCGGCTCAGATCGAACGTTAGCCCGCCAGCGATGCTAGTTCTTTATTCATCAATATTTTGGTTTTTAGTGTGAGATTTGGGTGGGTGATCGCCTGTCATCAATGTGATCGCTCAATACAAAGCTGAGATTGATCGATGTACGGAGAGTTGATCGTAAAAAACGGCATAACAACCCGGTTGGAGCGGACAATTGAGAGTCTTTTCGTCTGTCGTTGTGGTCGATCTGCTGCTGCTCAACCGGAACGTTAGACGCGCGACTCGAAGTCGTTCGGGGGAGTTGGAAAGGGCTCTTGAATCCTTTCCCCGCTAGTGTTCAAGCGGATGTCCGCCTCGGAATGTTCAACCAGTAATGGGAGGGCAGTATCAGCAGACGAGGTTAACTGTCCAACCAGCTTGGAGCCAAACCAGGTCAGAGGGCTAGGGCAAGGTGGCTAGGGATAATGCAAATGAATCCTTGATGAGGCTTCGTTAATTTAGGTGCTCGAAAGGGCTGACACGAGCATGTTGGGGCGGATGGGAATCGGCAGCGGCTAAATGTCGATTGAGAACACCCCGCCCCCGGAGTAAAGAGGAGTTCTAAGGCAACCACATCTCCACCCCGTGCGGAACGAGGCAGCCCCGATAGAGTCCTGGACATGCCGTCATGGTCAGGTAGACCGAAGGTAACTGAGGTAGAACCCTCTAGCGGGCACAGGATGTCCCAAGACGCGTTCGCGAAGCGTGGGCGAAGCCCTTATGCTGCCAACCGAAAGGTAACCGGAATCCATAACGGGGCAGATAGGGCACAGGCCTAACCCGAAAGGGTGCAGACGTGGGACAGGTGATAGCTTGAATGCAGGTGAGATGAGACTCAACTGGCGGGAAAAGTTAGGTGCAGGCTTCGGTTTGCAAACGTAACCGTCAGGACAATTCGTAAGGGTTGTTAAGAATCGGAGACACTGAATCTCAAGACATTGCTTGAGCCGTGTACGGTGAAAGTTGTATGTACGGTTCTGAGGGGAGGGAGGGGGCTATATCTAAAACCCCTTCCTTTACCCGACAGCCTTGTCCCCCATAGTGCCTGGGGCATAGGTGCGATCATATAAAACTTTCTATTCTATGGTTTGCTCAAAATAGTGATAAATAATCCAGTTTTCATCCGGACGCCTGAACTCATCCATGAAAATTTAGCTTGATAAATCAAGTATGACGGTTCTTCCGGCAGCATGGTGATAAGTTTTTCTAATCAGAAAAGCAAGCTAGCAAGCGCTTACGGAAATTCTCAAAGTTTACAAACCCATAAGCTTGGCGCTTAATCAACTTAATTCGATTGTTGAT